>JBCBPG010000139.1:0-8265 GCA_039820865.1 Pseudomonadota bacterium | reverse complement strand
CGAGCGACGTGGCGAGCGGAGCGACGGGCGACGGCAGCCGCGCGCCGAGCGTCAGGCGAGCCGGGGTGAGCGGCGCGGCGAGCGCCAGGCCGCGCGTGGCGAGCGGCGAAGCGGGCCCCAGGTCGTGCGGGGTGAGCGGCGAGGCGGGCCGCAGGTCGTGCGGGGCGAGCGGCGGGGCGAGCGCCAGGCCGCGCGGGGTGAGCGGCGGGGTGAGCGCCAGGCCGCGCGGGGTGAGCGTCGCGCCGAGGGCACCCGGGTCGCGCGCGGGGGCCAGCCGGTGCTGGTGCGTCGCGACAACCGCAAGGACGCCCGCGAACGTCGTGAGGACCGGCGCAGCAACCCGGGCCGCTGATCGCCCGCCCGCTGCCGTGCCTCTCACGTCGTCCGGCTGACGCCCTGGGCCGTCCGGTTTCCGCCGGGTGGCCCTTGCCCGTCTGCGGCATTGCGGGGGGCGCTTCCGCCGCGTGGCAGCGGCCGGGGAGCGCGGCGCCCGACGCCTCGCCCCCGCGTGCCTCGCCTCTAGGTCCATCGAGGTCGGGACAGGGGGCGCATGATGGAACACGAAACGCGATCGACGCCGGCAGGCAGGGCGGGCATGCCGCCGACCGATCCGCTGTGGCTGCTGCGCACGCTGGCGATCGGGGCCGGCGACGGGATCGCGGCCGGCTGGACGGTCCTGTTGATCGCCGTCGAGATGGACGTGAACGGGATCGGGACCCTGCTGAAGACGGGCGACGGCGGTGCGCTCGGCTTCCTGGTGCTGGCGCTGCTGAGCGCGGTCACCTTCGGCATGCTGGGGATCGCCTGGCGGGTGATGGTGATCCTGCCGGACGAGAGGACCTGAGCGGCGCGACGCCGGTTCTGGACCTCGGCCCCGCCCTGGCGGCTGCGGGGTCACGGCGGCGGCCGGACGGAGCGCCGCTGCGGGGCTGGCGCTGGGTCGCGGCGGACGGGGCGTTCTGGCTGGTGCCCGATGGCCTCGCGCCGGGGCGGCGGGTGCTGGCGGCGGGATCGGCGTCGCATCGCTGGCCGGCCCGGGCGACGGTGGCGCCGGGCGAGAACGCCCTCTACTGGCTGGCTCAGTCGGCGCGCCAGCGGGTGTGGCGGGCACTGGCCGCGCGCGCCGGGCCGGGCCCGGTGGTACGGGTCTCGGCCGGGGACGGCAGCGTCGAGATCGCCGCCGCCATGCCCGGCCTGCCCGGACGCCCCCAGCCGCCGGGCGATGCGGGGCGCATCGCGGTGCTGCTTGCCGGCCTGCCGATGGCGCGCGACCTCGCCTGGGCCTGGCGCCGCGGCGGTGCGGCCGCGCGCTGAGGTCCCGGCGCTGCGATGACGCTCGCAGAGTACGGGGTGCACGCGAGGCGCATCCGGGGAGATCCGGCGCGAGCACTGAGCGGGCGCGGGGCGCGCAAGAGGTGGGCAATGGGCAGGCACGGGGCAGGCAAGGGGCGCGCAAGAGGTCGGGCGGCGAAGGGCAGGATCTGGCGAGGCTGTGCGTCGCCTCACGATGCCTGAGCGGGTGAGGCCCGGCGCCTTCCCGCCCTGCCGACCCTCGCCAATACGACCCTTGCGCTGCAGCGCGCCCCCCGCCCTCGTCAAGGTAGCGCCTTCACCCTGAACAGGGCGTTGCGCCGCCGGGCTTGCCAGCGTTCGCTGTCCCGTAATCCTTCGATGCAAGACTGACGCGGGTGGGTACCGGGGTGCCTCCGCGAGGGCCGGTGCGTCGTCCGGATGCCGCAGCGGCGTTTCTGCCGGGAGATCCCGGACAACCGATCGCGGCGACCAGCCGCGATGCCGCCTGGTCCGGGGCGCTGATGCTCCAGCGGGGGGTCAGTTCGGCGGTGCGGGACCCCGGTCGTATTGACGTCGCCGCAGGGGGTGGCGAGAACGGCGGGGCCGCTGCGGGAGACCTTCCCGCGTTGCGGCCCGGCCGCGGCTGACCCTGGAGACCCCCAGCATGTTCAAGAAGATCCTGATCGCCAATCGCGGCGAGATCGCCTGCCGGGTCATCAAGACCGCGCGCCGCATGGGCATCGCCACCGTCGCGGTGCATTCCGAGGCCGATGCCGACGCTCTCCACGTCCGCATGGCTGACGAGGCGGTTGCCATCGGCCCCGCCGCCGCGGCCGAGAGCTACCTGGTGATCGACAGGATCATCGCCGCGATCAACGCCACCGGGGCCGAGGCCGTCCATCCGGGCTACGGCTTTCTCTCCGAACGCGCCGCCTTCGCCGAGGCGCTGGCCGCCAACGGCACTGCCTTCATCGGCCCGCCCGCCAGGGCGATCGAGGCGATGGGCGACAAGATCACCTCGAAGAAGCTCGCCGCCGAGGCCGGGGTCTCGACGGTGCCGGGCTTCATGGGCCTGATCGAGGATGCCGACGAGGCGGTGAAGATCGCGGGCGAGATCGGCTATCCGGTCATGATCAAGGCCAGCGCGGGCGGCGGCGGCAAGGGCATGCGCATCGCCTGGTCGGCCGAGGAGGCGCGCGAGGGCTTCCAGGCGTCGAAGAACGAGGCCAAGGCGAGCTTCGGCGACGACCGGATCTTCATCGAGAAATTCGTCACCTCGCCCCGCCATATCGAGATCCAGGTGCTGGCCGACCAGCACGGCAACACCCTCTACCTCGGCGAGCGCGAGTGCTCGATCCAGCGGCGCAACCAGAAGGTCATCGAGGAGGCGCCCTCGCCCTTCCTGGACGCCGCCACCCGCAAGGCGATGGGCGAGCAGTCCTGCGCGCTGGCCGCGGCCGTCGGCTATGCCAGCGCCGGCACGGTGGAGTTCATCGTCGACGGGGCGCGCAACTTCTACTTTCTCGAGATGAACACGCGCCTGCAGGTCGAGCATCCGGTGACCGAGCTCGTCACCGGCGTCGACCTCGTCGAGCAGATGATCCGGGTCGCGGCCGGCGAGAAGCTCGCGTTCTCCCAGGACGACGTGACGCTGACCGGCTGGGCGATGGAGAGCCGGCTCTATGCCGAGGACCCCTATCGCGGCTTTCTCCCGTCGATCGGCCGGCTCACCCGCTATCGCCCGCCCGAGGAGACGGTGGCCGAGACCGACGGCATCGTCACCCACGCCACCCCGGACATCGATGCCGACGAGGGCATCGTGCGCAACGACACCGGCGTCTACGAGGGCGGCGAGATCTCGCGCTTCTACGACCCGATGATCGCCAAGCTCTGCACCTGGGGGCGTGACCGGGGCCATGCGATCCAGGTGATGCGCGCCGCGCTCGACGCCTTCGAGGTCGAGGGGATCGGCCACAACCTGCCCTTCGTCGCGGCCGTGATGGAGCATCCGCGCTTTGTGCGTGGCGAGATCACCACCGCCTTCATCGCCGAGGAGTATCCCGACGGCTTCCAGGGTGCCGAGCTGGACGAGGACGTGATCGAGAAGATCGCCCGCGCGGCGCTGGCGATGCATGCGGTGCATGTCGCGCGCGACGGGGCGATCACGGGGCGGCTGCCGCGCATGGGGGTCGAGCCCGGCGGCTGGTGGACGCTGAGCCTGGCGGGCGCGGCGCCGGGGGCGGGGGCGCGGAGCTGGCTGGCGCGCATCGCGCCGGGGCTGATGCTGGACGGGCCGGAAGGCTCGGGCGCCACGCTGGCGGGCGTGCATTTCGAGGACGAGGACGACTTCACCGAGGTGCTCTCGCTCTACCGTCCGGGCGAGCGGCTGGCCGCCTTCGCCTTCGGCGGCGAGGCCGAGGCGGGGGCGAGCCTGGCCGAGGGCGCGGATCTCGTGCTCAAGGTCGACCGGCGGACCGAGGGCTTTCGCCTCCGCTATCGCGGCGCCGACATGGTGGCGACGATCCGCAGCCCGCGCGCGGCCGAGCTTGCCGCGCTGATGCCGGTCAAGGAGGCGGCCGACACCTCGAAGCTGCTGCTCTGCCCGATGCCGGGCACGGTCGTCAGCGTCGCGGTGGCCGAGGGCGACGAGGTGCAGGAGGGCCAGGCGCTCTGCGTCGTCGAGGCAATGAAGATGGAGAACGTGCTCCGCGCCGAGCGCAAGGCCACGGTCGCCAGGATCAACGTCACCCCCGGCGCCGGCCTCAGCGTCGACGACGTCATCATGGAATTCGAGTAAGCCGCCGCGGGGCCAGGACCTCGCCTGTTCTGGGTCAAGAACCAGGCAGCCTTGACAGGGCTGGGGCAGCGCAGAAACGTCTCCGGGGGTCATTGTTCACAGCCAAGTCTGCGTGCGCGTTGTCGACACTCGGTCCATGTATCGTGGACCATCGGGAGCAACGATCATGAAGCAGATCCTTGGCGCCGCCGCGGTCGCGGTGCTGGCCAGTGCGACGGTCGCGCAGTCGAGCGTCGTCTTCGCCTTCAACGAGAGCGGCAGCGACCTGGTGGGCGTGCTGTCGGGGACGCTCGACCTGACCGGTGCGGCGGTCAGCCAGCCGGGCCTCGCGGACACGGTTTTTGATGCGTTCCTGAGGCCCAACGAAGCCTTCCTGGTGGCGGGCGGCGGCACCTTCGATTTCATCGGCTATGAGATCTCGGGCCCGTCTGCGATCGGGAGCGGGCTGCAGGCCAATGGGTCCTATACCGGGGATCTCTTCACCATCGACGGGCTCACCCTCGACCTCCGGCTGGACCAGTCCTTCACGGGCGGGGCGCTGTCGGGCACGCTGACGTTGCCCGGCACGACGATCGCGGATCTCGGACTCACTGGCGACACCTTCGTCTGGACGCTGACCAACGACGAGACGGTGACGGTGACCTTCGGGCTGGGGCCGGGGTGATCCCGCTGCCGGCGACGCTGCCGCTGTTCGCGACGCTGCTGGGCGCCGCGGGGGTCGTCGCCTGGCGCCGGCGGGCGGCGCCGGCCTGACCTGAGGGTCGATGGGCGGCGGGGGCGCCGGGCGTTTCAGTTGCCGCTGGCGCGGCGCTGTTCGATCTCGCGGCGGCGCATGGGCATGGCGTCGATGCGGGTGGTGAGCGCGTCGACGGCGACGACGCCCGCGCGGCGGTACTTCTCGCCCCCGTCCTTGCCGACCAGCACGACGGTGAAGCCGCTGGGGGCGAAGCGGCGGCGCAGCGGCGTGGCGAAGCCGGGATTGGCATCGACGATGACCACGCTGTCACGCTCGGCCAGCCGCGCCTCGTCACGCTCGAACCGCTCGAGCTGGGTGGCGAGGCGGGGATCGGCGGGGTCGTCGGCGAAGACCACGATCGGCCGCGCCGCCCAGCGATAGGCGATGAGCTCGGCATCCAGCGTCTCGGCCGCCATGGGGGCCGAGACCTGCGCGGCGGCGAGGGTGGCGAGGCCCGACAGCCCGGTGGCGAGCGCAGTTGCGAGGGTGGTGGCGAGGGGCATCGGCGCGCTCCGCACGGTATGGTTGACGGCGAAGCATAGGGCATGCTGCGGCGTCGCGATACCGGGGGGCGATCGGTCTGCGTCTACTCGGCCGGGATGCGGAGCGCCGAGACGGGCGTGCCGTGGCTGGCCTGCGGGCCGGGGCCGGGGCGTGGGCGACGCTGTGGGCGGCGATGCGGGCGGCGATGCGGCAGGGCGCCCGGGCGGCGGTGGCTGAGGATCGCGGCGCCGAGCGTGAGGGTCAGCGCGAGGGCGTGGAGCCCGCCGATCAGCGGCACCAGGACGTCCCAGCCGGCATCGCGCATCACCGCCGAGGCGCCGAGCAGGAGCGCCGAGCCCCAGCCCGCCACCGAGAGCCCGCCTGCGATCGCCAGCACCAGCTTGTGGCCGAGCGGCAGCGCCTGGATCCGCCGGCCGCGATGGTCGGCCAGGATCGGGCGCACGGCGGTCTGGATCAGCGCGGCATTGGCGGTCAGCAGCGAGACGACGGCGAGCTTGGCGAGCAGCTTGGGGGTGACGGTGACGGGGTCGAGCCCGGTGCGCAGCGCCGCGAGGCCGAGCCCGGTGGCCCAGGCGGCGGCCAGTGCGGGGACGAGCAGGCCATGCGCCGCCTCGATCACGCGGCCCTGGCGGGGCCCGAGCGGCAGGCCGATCAGGCGCAGCAGCGTGAGGTCGGTCGCCACCACGACGCCGAGGCCGACGGCGACCGCGCCGAGATGGCCGAGGCGCACGAGGTCGAGGAGCAGCGCCTCGGCCCCGGTGCCGAGGGCGGCGGCCAGCGGTGCGAGCACGGCAAGCAGGGCGGTGAAGCTGACATCCATCGACAGTCCCCTCGGCGGCGGCCGGCCCGGCCGGGGCGGCTTGGGCAGAGGGGTGCGTCAGGGAGTGGAAACAGCCGGTGAACGGGGCGTGGCTGGCGCGCGAAAAGCGCAGCGGCCGCTACCGCTGCGCGAGGGTCTCGCCTGTCGGTTGCGCCGCGGCCTACTCGGCGGCGATCCAGCGGGGTTCGGGCTCGCGCGGGCGGCGCAGGTGGCCGACCGTCGCCGTGGTGAGGCCGGCGGCCAGCAGCGAGAGGTAGAGCCCGCCGATCAGCGGCAGCAGCAGGTCCCAGCCCGCGGTCCTCATCACCGCCGAGCCGCCGAGGATGAGCGCGGCGGTCCAGCCCGCGACCGAGAAGGCGCCCGCCGCCGCCAGCACCAGCTTGCGGCCATAGGGCAGATCGACGAGGCGCGCGCCGGCATAGAGCGCGAGCGTCGGGCGGACGGCGCGGTGGATCAGGACGGCATTGGCCGTGAGCATCGTCACCACCGCCAGCTTGGCGAGGATCTTGGGCGTGAGCGCCGCGGGATCGAGCCCCGTGCGCCAGGCGAGGAGCGCGATGCCGCTGACCCAGGCGGTGGCGAGGGCGGGGACGAGGATGCCGTGGGCGGCCTCGATCGCATGGCCCTGGCGCGCGCCGATCGGCAGGCCGAGGAGGCGCAGCATGGTGAAGTCGGTCGCGATGACCACGCCGATCCCGGCGGCGATGGCGGCGAGGTGGACGAGGCGCATCAGGTCGAGCAGCAGCGCTTCGTCGAGGCCGGTCGCGGCACTGGCGGCGGCGGTGCCGGCAGGCGTGGCAAGATGCGCCAGCGCAGCGGGTATCGGAATCTCGGCCATGCATGTCCCCCTTCGATCGAGCCGGTCGGTTGCCGGGCCGGAAAGGCCGCGGCGGGACTCACGCACTCGGTCGACATCACGGAAACGCAGGTTCAACAGCCCAGAATTTACCGTCCCGCTTGACCCGTCGCCACCAACCAAGGCGGGAGGCGGGGCGACGCGCGGTTGTGGCAGGGCGCGCGATGTCCCATTGCGGGTCGCCGACGCCACCGTGATGCCGCCGGAGCGCCGCCCGCCCCCCTTCTTTGGTCGCGTCGCGGTGGCCTGCATGGGGCGCGCGGGGGCCGGGTCGCTTGAATTCGCCCCTGCGATGGGGGCACACCGGGACGATACTGGGACGGCACCCGGATCCTAGCGGGCGCGGCGGCATCAGGAGGGCGTCATGGGCGGCACCGACGACAGCATCGAGCGCTGGCGCAGGCTCGCGGAGGCGGAGCTGAGGGGACGCTCGCCCGACGACCTGGCGCGCACGACGATGGAGGGGATCGAGATCCGGCCTCTCTATACCGCGGCCGATGTCGCCGGCGCGTCGCACCTGGACAGCCTGCCGGGCGAGGCGCCGTTCCTGCGCGGGCCGCGGGCGACGATGTACACCAACCGCCCCTGGACGATCCGGCAGTATGCGGGCTTCTCGACGGCGGAGGAATCGAACGCCTTCTACCGGCGCAACCTGGCGGCGGGGCAGATGGGCGTGTCGGTCGCCTTCGACCTGGCGACCCACCGCGGCTATGACAGCGACCACCCGCGGGTCGAGGGCGATGTCGGCAAGGCGGGCGTGGCCATCGACAGCGTCGAGGACATGAAGATCCTCTTCGACGGCATCCCGCTGGAGAAGATGTCGGTCTCGATGACCATGAACGGCGCCGTGATCCCGGTGCTGGCGTCCTTTATCGTCGCGGGCGAGGAGCAGGGGGTGCCGCGGGCGCAGCTGTCGGGCACGATCCAGAACGATATTCTCAAAGAGTTCATGGTGCGGAACACCTATATCTATCCGCCCGAACCCTCGATGCGGATCGTCGCCGACATCATCGAGTACACGGCCAGCGAGATGCCGCGCTTCAACTCGATCTCGATCTCCGGCTATCACATGCAGGAGGCCGGCGCCGACCTGGTGCAGGAGCTGGCCTTTACGCTGGCCGACGGGCGGGAATACGTGCGCGCGGCGCTGGCGCGGGGCATGGATGTCGACAAGTTCGCGGGGCGGCTGTCGTTCTTCTTCGCGATCGGGATGAACTTTTTCATGGAGGCGGCCAAGCTGCGGGCCGCGCGCGTGCTGT
>JBCBPG010000138.1:0-8273 GCA_039820865.1 Pseudomonadota bacterium | reverse complement strand
TTTTGTTTGCCGCATTTTCTTGTCGCCAGACTGAGTCAGTCTGGCTGGAAAATGCTCTAGGGCGATCCCGGGGCGCTCCTTTGGCGCGCCCCCTCCCGCGTCAGGTTAGAGGCGTAACGCTGAAGGGGTGGCTAACGCGCGACGGGAGCGTTGCGTGATCGAGCCGCGCAGCGTTCAGGGAATGGTCACCGGCTCGCGCCTAACCTGACGCGGGAGGGTGCGGGACGGCGGCCGGATTGCCGGGCGTCAGGCCGCCGTGAAGCCGCCGTCGACCGGCAGGGCCGCGCCCGTCACGTAGGCGGCGGCGGGGGAGAGGAGCCAGGCCACCATCGCGGCGGTGTCCCCGGGCCGGCCGGTGCGGCCGAGGGGCACGCGCCGCGCCATGCGGGCCGAGACGTCGGCGCGCACGGCCTCGACCGCCTCGGTCATCGGGCCGTCGGTCCAGCCGGGGCAGACGGCGTTGACCCGGATGCCCTCGCCCGCGACCTCCAGCGCCAGCGCGCGGGTGAGGCCGACGACCCCGTGCTTGGCGGCGACATAGGCGGGGCTGAGCCTGGCGCCCACGAGGCCTGCGACCGAGGCCGCGTTTACGATGGCGCCCGTGCAGCCGGCGGCGCGCATCGCCCTGATCTCGGCCTGCATCGACAGCCAGCAGCCGGTGAGGTTCACGTCGACGACCGCGCGCCAGTCGTCGAGCGCGAGGTCGGTGCCGGTGAAGGCGGGACCGATGGCGCCGGCGGCGTTGAAGGCGCCGTCGAGGCGGCCGGTCGGGCGGGTGGCGGCGGCGGCGGCCTCGGCCATCGCGTGGGCGTCGGTGACGTCGCAGGGCACGGCCTGGGCCGCCCCGCCCGCACGCCGGATTGCGGCGGCGGCCGCAGCGGCGGCGGTCGCGTCGCGGTCGGCCAGCGTCACATGGGCGCCGGAGGCCGCCAGCGCCTCGCCCGTCGCGCGGCCGATGGCACCTGCCCCGCCCGTGACGAGGATGGAGAGACCCTCGAGCCCCGCTGTCCGGGCCACGTCCACGCAGCGCCTATTCGTCGATCGCGCGGATCAGCTTGGCGTCGAGGACGCGCAGCACCTGGCGAAGCTCGTGGCCGCGCTTGAGGATCCGCCCGTCCATGCCGATCACGCTGAAGGCGCCCTGTCGCCTCGCCTCGCGGGGGCGCTTCTCGATGCGATAGATCGGATTTTCGGCAGCGCGGCGGAAGATGGAGAACACCGCCCGGTCGCGCAGGAAGTCGAGCGAGTAGTCCCGCCACTCGCCCGCCGCAACCGCCCGGCCATAGACGTTGAGGATCAGCCCCAGCTCGGTCCGGTGGAAGGCGACCACCTCGGGCGCCGCCGACCCACCGGCGCTGCCATCACCACCACGCCCCGAGGGCGGCACGAAGGAATGGAGTGTCATGGCGTCAGATTGGCAGCCGACGCGCGCCGCCGCAAGGCATCGCGCTTTCCGCCAAGCGGAGGGGCTGGCGCGGCCGCAGCGCTGGCGCCCGGGGCGCGGCGGGTCTATGCCGCAGGGACTTGCACTGCCGAGGGACCCCCCATGCGCGACTTCCACCTGCCCGGCCGCTCGCCCGTCTACGCCTCGACCGCGATGGTCGCCACCTCGCATCCCGCCGCGGTCGACATCGCGCTCGACCGGCTCAAGGCCGGGGGCAACGCGGTCGATGCGGCGGTGGCGGGCGCGCTGGCGCTGGGGCTGGGCGAACCCGCGATGACGGGCCTCGGCGGCGACATGTTCGCACTGGTCAAGCCCGCGGGCGAGGAGCGGGTGACGGGCCTCAACGCCTCTGGCCGCGCGCCGGCCGCGCTCACGGCCGAGGCGCTGCGGGCGAAGGGCTGGGCCGGGATGGACCCCGACGACGCCAACAGCGTGGTCGTGCCGGGTGCGGTGAAGGGGTTCGAGGCGCTCCTCGCCGCCCATGGCCGCCACGGCCTGGCCGAGGCCTGCGCGCCCGTGATCCGGCTGGCCGAGGAGGGGTGTCGCGTGATGCCCCGCCCCGCCTTCGACTGGGCGGGGGCCGAGGGGCGGATGCGCGGCGCGATGCGGCGCTGGTATCTGAAGGACGACCGCCCCTACGCGCCCGGCGACCTGTTCCGCCACACGGGCCAGGCCGAGGTGCTGCGCCTCATCGCCGAGAAGGGCGCGGCCGGCTACTATGAGGGCCCCGTGGCCGAGGACATGGTGGCGAGCCTGCAGGCGCTGGGGGCGACGCACGCGCTCGATGACTTCGCCGCCGTCAGCGCCGACTGGGTCGAGCCCATCGCGGGCCCCTATCGCGGCGCCGAGCTGATCGAGCTGCCGCCCAACACCCATGGCGCCGCCGCCATCCTGATGGCCGCCATCCTGGAGCACTTCGACCTCGGCAAGCTGGACCCCTTCGGCACCGAGCGCGCGCATCTGGAGCTGGAGGCCGCCAAGCTCGCCTATGCTGCCCGCGACGAGGCGATCGGGGACCCGGCCGCGATGACGGTCGATGTCGCGGCCTTCACCGACGGGGCGCTGGCGGCGCGGCTGGCGGGGCTGATCGACCCGGCCGAGGCGCGCACGCCCCCGGCCGCCCCCATCGGCGGGCTGCCCCACCAGGACACGATCTATATCAGCGTGGTGGATGCCGACCGGATGGCGGTCTCGCTGATCTACTCGGTCTATGACGACTTCGGCGTCTGCCTCGCCTCCGACCGCTACGGCATCAACTTCAACAACCGCGCGGCCGGCTTCAACCTCCGCCCCGGCCACCCGAACGAGGCGGCGGGCGCCAAGCGGCCGATGCACACGATCATCCCGGGCATGCTGCGCCAGGACGGGCGGGTGACGATGAGCTTCGGCGTGATGGGCGGGGGCTACCAGCCGCACGGTCATGTGCGGCTCGTCTCCAACA
The DNA here is from genome assembly GCA_039820865.1 of Pseudomonadota bacterium. Lineage (GTDB taxonomy): Bacteria > Pseudomonadota > Alphaproteobacteria > Rhodobacterales > Rhodobacteraceae > Thermohalobaculum. The sequence continues at coordinate 5,388 of JBCBPG010000138.1, read as the reverse complement.
TGCTGGACTATGGCATGGACGTGCAGGCGGCGCAGGACATGGCGCGCATCTTCCACGACGAGGGCAAGGTCTGGCTCGAGCGCGGCGGGCCGGCGGCGCTCTGGCCGGGGCTCGCGGCCAGGGGCCATGTGCCGGCGCCCCGCCACGTGCCGCTCGGCGGCAGCCAGGCCATCGTCATCGACCACGCCCGCGGCTGCCTGATCGGCGGCACGGATCCGCGCAAGGACGGCCTGGCCTTCGGGTACTGAGGGTGCGGGGCACGCAGCCCGGGGCGTCAGTGGCAGCGCTCGGGATCGATCACGTACATCTCGCCGTCATGGGCGGCGAAGACCTCGGGGATCTGCGGATGCTCGATCGGCACGCCGGTGGTGTCCGGCAGAAGGTTCTGCTCGGAGACATAGGCCACGTAGTAGCTCGTGTCGTTCTCGGCGAAGAGGTGGTAGAAAGGCTGCTCCTTCTTGGGGCGCACCTCCTCCGGGATCGACTCCCACCACTCCTCGGTGTTCGAGAAGGTGGGGTCGACATCGAAGATCACACCCCGGAACGGATGGAACCGGTGCCTCACGACCTGGCCGATCTTGAATTTCGCGTCGGCGCGCAACATACGCGTCCTCGTCTTCCTGCGTGGCGATCCCAAGGCTCGTCAGATAGCCATGCCTTGGGCATCTGTCGACATTACACGGCGAGAATGGCGAAATCCCGTCGCATCACGGTGAACCGGCCCCCCGCCGGCACGGCCCGGTACACCGCTGTCCGGGAGCGCGCGGCATGATCGCCGAGCTGTTCTCGATCACGGCGCCCGTCATTCTGATGGCGCTGGCCGGCTATCTCTGGGCACGGGCGGACTGGCCGTTCGACCTGGAGTTCATCACCAGGCTGAGCCTTACCTTCTCGCTCCCCTGCCTGATGTTTGCGACCCTGGTCAAGGCCGAGATCGAACCGGTGGCCTTCCGCGACATCGCGCTGGCCTCGCTGGCGGCCTATGGCGCGGTGACGCTGGTGTTCTGGCTGGCCTTCCTGGTGGCGCGCCTGGACCAGCGCACCTGGCTGGCGCCAAGCGTCTTCGGCAATACCGGCAATGTCGGCCTGCCGGTGGCGCTGTTCGCCTATGGCGAGGAGGGGCTGGCCTACGCGATGGTCGCCTTCGCGGTGATGGCGATCCTGTCCTTCACGGTCGGCATCTACGTGGTCGCGGGCGCCGGGCGGCCGACCGAGGCGCTCCGTCAGCCGCTGGTCTATGCCTCCATCGCGGGCGGCGTGGCGGCGGTGGCGGACTGGACGCCGCCGGACTGGGCGATGACCACGCTGTCTCTGGCGGGGCAGATCGCGATCCCGCTGATGCTGCTGACGCTCGGCGTCTCGATCGCGCGGCTGAGGATCGGGGGCGTGGTGACCGCCTCGGCCGTGACGGTGGTCAAGATCGCGGTGACGGGGGGCATCGGCTACGCCACGGCGCTGGCCTTCGGGCTCGAGGGCGCGGCGCTCGGCATCCTGGTGCTGCAGCTGGTGATGCCGGCGGCGGTGACGTCGTACCTGATCGCCGCGCGCTACGAGCGCGACCCGGACGCGGTGGCAGGGCTGGTCGTGATCTCGACGCTGGCCTCGCTGGCGGTGATCCCGGCCGTGCTCGCCCTCGTGCTGCCGCTTGCGTGAAGAGCGCGCCACAGATCGTTCGCATCCCGCCGTTTTCCTGCCCTCCGCTTCGGGGTATACTGCGCCCATGAGCAGGTCGGTATCCCTTGCGAAACGGTGCCCCGCGGTCGTCGCGATCCTGACGGCCCTTGTGGCGCTCGGCTCCTGTTCCAGCGCGCCGGAGGGGCCGCCGCGGGCCCAGAACGACATCTGCGCGATCTTCGACCAGCGACCGGACTGGCGCGCGGCGACGGTCGCCTCGGCCGCGCGCTGGGGCGCGCCGGTGCCGGTGCAGATGGCGATCATCTGGCGCGAATCGAGTTTCCGCGCGGAAGCGCGACCGCCGAAGACCTATACCCTCGGCGTGATCCCGACGGGACGGCTCTCCTCGGCCTATGGCTACAGCCAGGCGATCGACGGGACCTGGGACTGGTACCGCGAGGAGAGCGGCAACAGGCGCGCCGATCGGACCGACTTCGCCGACGCGGCCGATTTCGTCGGCTGGTACATGGCCAAGACCCGGGACGTGAACGGCCTCACGATGGCCGATGCCTTCAACCACTACCTCGCCTACCACGAGGGCCACACCGGCTATCGCCGCGGCTCCTGGCGCGCCAAGGCCTGGCTGAAGCGCGCCGCCACCCAGGTCGAGGACCAGGCGAGGCGCTATGACAGCCAGCTAGCGCGCTGCTGAACCCCGGGCATCGTCGTAGCCCGGGCGACACCCAAAAGCCCGGCCGCGCGGTGCAAAGCCAGCCTGGGGCCCCTGCCCACCCGCGACAGGATACCGCGCAAGGCACGAACGGAGAGAGAACGAAATCCTATCGGATCGCAACGCCCATGTTCATGGCCTGTTCCTGACTTTCGCTCTAATCTGACGTGGGTGGGCAGGACAGGGCAGCGAGGCCCGGAAACGCGACCGGCGTTGGTCCCCCGCATCGATCCCGTGTCCGTGTCGGTCATTCTCGACCTGCCGGGCGCACGATGCGCCGCCCTCTGGCACCAGCCCGTCACGGCGCTGCCGGGCTCCGGGGTCCGCTGCCTTGCGGCGCGCGACCCCGCCACGCGCTAGAGCGCTCGCCGACCTGACTGCGTCAGGTCTCGCGCTCCAGGTTGTTTTGTTTGCCGCATTTTCTTGTCGCCGGACTGAATCAGTCTGGCTGGAAAATGCTCTAGCGGGTGGCGCCGATGCCGAAGATCGAGCGGCCCGCGCGGCGCCACAGGCGGCCGAAGAAGCCGTGGGACGCGTCCTCCTCGGCCTCGAGCTCGGCAACGATCGGGTCGGTGAAGCGCTGCACCATGATGAGGAAGAGCCGCCGGATCACCAGCAGCGCCACCACGATCAGGGTCACGATCAGCGCATTGGGCCAGATCGGCAGCTCGTGTTCTGGCCCGTCCACCGCCGTGACGGAGAGGGCGTTCGGGAACCAGCTGAGGAGCGCCACGCGCCAGCCGTAATAGGTCACCACCGCCCAGCTGTTCTCCTGGGCCGCGATGCTCTGCGCGCGGGCGGTCAGGTTGGCGCTGTCGACCTTGAAATACGCCCAGGCGTCGATGTTCTGGAACACGCGGTCGTCGCCGTCGGGCGTGGCGGCGTAGATCTCGCGCACGTCACGCGTCTGCGTCGAGCCGTCGGGCGCGACGAAGTCTTCGCGCTTGACGTCGGTACCGGTGATGTTGACCACCACGTTCTGCGGCAGCGAGTAGTGCAGGAAGGCGGCGAAGAGCGCCAGGAGGAGGCCGTAGAAGCCGAGCTTCACGTAGATCACGGGGGCGCTCTCCTACTTTGCGAGCATGGCGAGAAAGCCGATCACGACGATCGGCAGCGCGAAGAGCCCCATCAGCAGGCGCCGCTGGGTCGACCGCTCGTAGTCGGCCATGCCCTTCTGGACAAAGTCCTCGCGGTTGAGACCGCCGCCCTCGCCCTCGGCGTGGCGCGACTCGAGGCGGCGGCGCTCCTCGACCTTCAGAAAGCGGTCGGCAGCGACGTAGAGGACGTAGAGCACGCCGAGGATGACGATGACGGCAAAGACGGCGCGCAGCATGGTCTCTCTCTGAGGCGGCGGATGGCTGACGGATCGTGTCCTCTATAGCGATGCAGGGCGGACGGCGGAAGGCGCGTGCTCAGCGGCGGGAGAGGACGAGAAGGGTGCTGAGCCGGCCCTCCCAGCCCGAGGCGTTGAGGCCGCAGGGCTCGCTCGCCCCGTCGCGGCGGCGCAGGCACACGTTGAACGAGCCCATGTCGAGGTTGAGTGCCATGTTCGGCGCCACCTCGGCGGCGACGGCGCGCGCGGCATCGTCCAGGGTCACGGCACCGTCGGACTCCCACAGGCCGAAACTGCCGCCACGCGTGTAGAGCACGCGGCGCACGGCGCGGGGCGCGTTCTCGACCGGGCGGGTGTCGACGCGGCCGTCGATGATCAGCAGGTGGCTCTGCAGGACCGAAGCCCCCGCGGCCGAGACCTCCTTGATGAAGGCCATGCGCTCCTCGATGCGCGTCAGGTCGAAGCTGCGTCCGGCGAAGGGCACCGATGTCGCGATCTCGAGTCGAGGGCCGCCGCCGGGCCCCACGACGAGGATGCCGTCCATGCGGGCACGGTTCACGCCCACCACGCGCCCGCCGACGACGGCGATCCCGACGGGCGCCGGCGAGGTGGCGCCGTCCTCCCGCGCGTCGCGGCCGGTATAGCTGCCGGTGACAACGATCTCGTCCGCCTCGCCGGGCGGCGGCAGGGGCAGGTCGTCAGGCACCAGCACGACCTGCGCGCCATGTGTGGCCGGGCAGCCGTGAAAGAGGACGTTCGCCGGCGACACGCAGGTGTCGGCCCTGGCGGCCGTGGTCAGCGCAAGGGCCAGCGCAAGTGCCGCGCCAGGCCCGCCCCATCCAGCCTTCGTCATCGCCCGCTCCGCTCCGGCCGCCTCTCCGACCTCGAACGCTGCCGGGGGATCATCCCGGCGACATGCCTCGCAGACGCTCCGACCGGCGCCGCAGGATCTCGACAGTAGCCAGAAGCGCGATGGAGATCACGACGAGGATCGTCGCCACGGCGAGGATGGTGGGCGAGATCTGTTCGCGCAGCCCCGTGAACATCTGCCAGGGCAGCGTCCGCTGCTCGGCCGATCCCATGAACAGCACCACCACGACCTCGTCGAAGGAGGTGATGAAGGCGAAGAGCGCGCCCGAGATCACGCCCGGCACGATCAGCGGCATCTGCACGCGGAAGAAGGTCGTGACCGGATCGGCGCCCAGCGACGCTGCCGCGCGCGTCAGCGACCGGTCGAAGCCCACCAGCGTGGCCGTGACGGTGATGATCACGAAGGGCACGCCCAGCGCCGCATGCGCCAGCACCACCGACCAGTACGTGCCCTGGATCGAGAGGTCCGAGAGGCCGAAGGGCTTGGAGTAGAAGAAGTACATCGCCGTCGCGGTCAGGATCAGCGGCACGATCATCGGGCTGATCAGGATCGCCATGATGGCGCCGCGGAACGGGATGTGGCTCTGCGACAGCCCGATCGCCGCCAGCGTGCCGAGCGAGACCGAGATCAGCGTCGCCATCGGCGCGATCGTGACCGAGTTCCAGAGCGCGGCCTGCCAGTTCTCGTCGGTGAAGAAGTCGTCGTAGTGCTTGAGCGAGTCGCCCTCGGCCTCGAACGCCAGCATCTCCGGCGTGAAGGTGAAGAAGTCCGACGCGTTGAAGCTGAGCGGGATGATCACAATGATCGGTGCGATCAAGAAAAAGAAGATCAGCCCGCAGA
>JBCBPG010000137.1:0-8305 GCA_039820865.1 Pseudomonadota bacterium | reverse complement strand
CGCGTGGTGCCGATCGCGACGCTGTCGATCAGGAAGGGACGGTGGCGGGGCTGGAGCGCCCCGGCATGGAGCGCCGGCTGCGCGCGCGGGGGGGCGAGCGCCGCTGCACGGATGGCCGCGGCTTTGCCGGGCCGGGCGGTACAGGGCTCGCTCCCGCCGCGGGTGGCGGGTGTCCGGTGGACGCCCTGTTCATCGCCCCTGGTGGTGTCCCTGGTCGTGCCTGGGGCAGTGTCCGTGGTGGTCGTCATGCGCCACCTCCCCTGTCCGCGTCCTGCTGCGCCTGCGCCTTCGGGGGCCGCCCGACCGGCCGGCGGGGCGACCGTCCATCGTGGCGCCTGGTGGCCCCTGGTGGCCCCTGGTGGCCCCTGGTGGCCCCTGGTGGCCCCTGGGGCGGTGCGGGCGCCTGCCGGCCGCCGCCTTGAGAGGACCGGTGTGCCCGCCCTGGACCCGTTCGGCCGTGCCCGGTCGCCGCGGTGCCCGGTCGCCGCGGCGATCGCCCACCGGACCCGCCCACCGGACCCGCCCACCGGATCCGGCCATCGCCCGGTCCAGCCGAGCCGCTCCAGCCGAGCCGGTCCGGCCGAGCCGATCGAAGCGATGAGTTAAATCATAGCAGGATGGGACCTTCGCGCCCATGATCGTGATCAACGGGGCCGCCACGGAAGGGGGCGTAGTCCGGCGGGCGGTCCCGCGTGTCCGCGCCCCCGTCCAATCGCGCCGGCCCCCTCGCAGCGGGTGGGGGGGACGCACTACATGCCTGCCGAGGGAGACAGCGATGCAGGACAGGCCCGTCAGCGACGACCGTGCGAGCGCGGCGGGAGAGCCCGTGGCGCCCGCCCCCCCGCCCGGCGGCCGCGGCGGCCCCGGGCCGTCGCCCGATGCGGGCCTGCCCGGCACGGGGGCGATCATGCGCTGGTCGGCGGGCACGCTGATGGTGCTGGCGCTGCTGGCCGCGCTCTATGCCGGGCGCGAGATCCTGGTGCCGATGGCGCTGGCGATCCTGCTCTGGTTCCTGGTCGATGCGCTGGCCAGGGCGCTGCGCGGTTTCGCCTGGATCGCCGAGAGGCTGCCGATGCCGCTGGCCAAGGCGCTGGTGGTGCTGCTCTTCATCGGGCTCACGGTCTTCGCCGGGCGGCTGATCGCGGTCGGGATCGGGGAGATCTCGGCCGGGCTCGACCCCGAGGAGAGCGCGCTCCTGGCCCGGATCGTCCAGACCGCCCGGGCGCTCGGCCTGCCGGTGGCGAGCGCGCGGGACCTGCTGCTGGGCCTCTACCCCTACGAGGCGCTGCTGGCCGCGGCGCTCGATTTCAGCCGGGGGCTGGTCAACGATATCGGTCTGGTCTTCCTCTACGTCATGTTCCTGCTGATCGACCAGCGCCATTTCGGGCCCAAGCTGAAGGCGCTGTTCCCCGAGAGCGCGCGGCGCGAGGAGGTGGCCGCGACGCTGGAGCAGATCGGGCGCGAGGCCGAGGTCTATCTGCGGCTGATGTTCCTGATCAGCGCGGGCGTCGGCACGGCGACCTTCCTGGTGGCGGCGGCCTTCGGGCTCCAGGGCGCGGCGTTCTGGGGGTTCATCGCCTTCGTGCTGAACTTCGTGCCGACGCTGGGGTCGATCCTGGCGGTGGTGCTGCCGGCGTCCTACGCGCTGCTGACCTTCTCGGACCCCTTCGCGCTGGCGGCGCTGATGCTGATGCTGGGGGCGGTGCAGTTCACGGCGGGCGAGGTCGTGCTGCCGAGGGTGATGGGCGACAACCTCAACCTGTCGAGCTTTGTCGTGCTGGTGGCGCTGGTCTTCTGGGGCGCGGTCTGGGGGCCGGTGGGCATGTTCCTCGGCATCCCCGTGACGGTGATCGGCCTGGTCCTCTGCGCCCGCTACCGCTCGACCCGCCCGATCGCGATCCTCTTGTCCAAGGACGGCCGGGTGCCGGAGCCGCTGCGCTAGGGCGGTCTTCGACCGGACGGAGCCGCCTCGCTCTCGCCCCCGCCCGCGTCATCGTTGCCGCGATACCGTTACCATTCAGCGAACGCTGCTGGACGCACGGACGCAACGGGATGTTCATCCGCGTGGGCCTACGCTGACGTGGGCGGGCAGGGCAGGGCAGGGCGCGCCTGCTCACGTCCGGTAGGAAGGCACGCTGGCCCTGCCTCCGGGCAAGCTGCCTTCCGGCGATCGACCCGCCCGCGGCGCCGTGGGGCGATCCGCGCCGATGCCGTCGCTCAGGTCCGGCGGCCGGCGAGGCGCGTCCAGGGGCGGCGATCGGCGATCACCTTGGCGAGCGCCGCGAGGGCGAGGGCCGAGAGGGCTGTCTTGGAGGCCGTGCCCATCGTGCCTTCGATCAGGAGGGCGTGGACCACCGTGCCGGGCACGATCACCAGGGCCAGCGCGAGATGGGCGAGGCGCCAGGTGGCCGGCGCGAGGCGGAGGCGCCGGCGGTACGCGGCGAGCAGGCCGGCGGCGAAGACCGCCCACATCGCCACCACGCCCCAGGCCGAGAACGGCGTCGGCGAGCGGAAGAGGAGCGCGTCGACCACGTCCGGCGGGCTGGTGATCCAGAGCCCGGCGACGTGGACCACCACTGCCACGACCAGCCCGCCGCCGATCCAGGCATGCAGCCGCCGGCTGCGGCGTGGGCCGAGACCCGGCAGGGCGGCGCCGGCCAGCAGCGGCTGGACCAGGAGGAGCCCAAGGCCCACCACCCCCGCGAAGCCGGCGGCGATGTAGACCGGGTCGCGCCAGGCGAGCAGCGGGCTTGCCGCCGCGACCGCAAGTGGCACGCCGAGCGCGGCCGCGAGCGCCGCCCAGGTGAGCACCGAACGGGCGAGGATCGCGCGGGCGGCGCGCATGGGCTCAGGCCGGCTGCAGCACGAAATGGGCCGCGAGGGTCTTGTCGCGGGCGCTGGGCATCACGGGGCGCAGGAACACGGTCTCGAAGCCGAGATCGTCGTACCCCGCGTCATAGGCGAGGTGGCCATGCGGCTGGCCGAAGGCGGGCACGATCTGCGGCATCTCCAGGCGGAACGTGCCGTCGGCGTCGGTCAGCGTGGCGCCGTGGCTGCGCTGGTCGCGCTCGTGCCCCTCGGTGGTGTGGGCCCAGATCTGGATGCGCACGCCCTCGAGCGGTGCGCCGTCGCCCGCGCGGCGGACGCTGCCGGTCATCCAGAAGCCGCCGCCGCCGATGCGGTCCACGAGGGGCGCGCCGGGGCGGTAGTTGTTGGCGCCGCCGCGCATGGTCGGCGTGGGCGCCAGGCCCGCGGCGCGCGCCGGGACGAGGAGGCCGGAGGCCGCGGTGGTCAGCGCCGCGCCGGCGGTGGCGGCGCCGGCGACCAGGAGGGCGCGGCGGGTCTGCGGGGCCTGGGTCATCTCGGTCTCTCCTCTCGGGCGCGGCGGGGGGCGAGGGGGCCGGCCGCGCGGGTCACGTGGGGGAGGTCGCATGTCGCTCAGCCGCTGTCCGGCTCGCCCACGGATATAGGGCGCGGGCGCGGGCGATGAAGCGCGGGCGCGGGGGCGTGTCGGCATTTCCCTTCACCGGGCGACGTTCCGCCGCGTCGCGGCCGGGCAGCATGGCGCGGGCGCGATCGACCTGGCGCTGCATCGCGTACTGGTGCGGCATCGTCCCGGTCGCGCGCTCGAAGGCACGGCTGGACTGGCAGGGGCCAATGCCCGCCGACATGGCCAGCGTCTCGACGGAAAGGGTCTCCTGCAGGCCGGTCTCGACAGGCTGTTTCACGCGGGCGCGCGCGGCTGCGGGCACCTTGTGCGCCGGGCCATCCGGGCGCGGGCGGAACAGGCCGCAGTGGCGCATGAGCCATGCGCCGATAACCTGCGCCCAGGTGTCGAGTTCGAGGTGCGAGGCGTGCCCGGACTGGCCGATGCTGGCCACGCAGGTGCCGATCAGCGACCAGCGCTCGGGATCGGCGATGCGTTCGACGGTATCGAAGACCGCGGGCGCGACGGGGCGGCCCTCGGGCTCCTCGCCGAGGCGCTGCCCCGTCTCGTGGCGGCAGCAGAGGTGGCGGTCCTCGGCCTCGCCCCGGGTCGGGAACATGCCGTCGCCGTGGCGCGAACGCAGCGCAATGGCGCGCGGGCCGCGGGGCGCCCGGGGTCGCGGAGTGGCGCACGACCTCGCCCGAGGGCGTGGCGGTGGGCGTTCTTCCGGATCCGCCTCACCGGGCGCAGGATTGACCGCTTCTGCGCGCCGAACCGGCGTCATGACGGCCCGGTTCCGGGCGGTCTTCCACGGGTCGGACGATGTTGCGACAGCCCGGGCGGCCACGTCGCTGCGCTGCGGGCGTCCGGCCGGTCAGGAGAGGCGGCGGCGGAGGACGCCGCTGAGGCCGTCGACGATGGTCACGGCGATCAGGATCACGATCAGGATCGCGCCGACCTGCTGATAGTCCAGCAGGCGGAGCGCGCCGACCAGCTCGGTCCCGATGCCGCCCGCGCCGACCATGCCCATGACGGTCGAGGCGCGGAAATTGTACTCCCAGCGGTACATCGTGACGTCGGCGAACTGCGGGAACACCTGCGGGAAGACGGCGTGGCTGATCACCTGCATGCGCGTGGCCCCGGTCGCCTCGGCTGCCTCGATGGGCGCGTGGTGGACGTGCTCGATCGCCTCGGCGAAGAACTTGCCGACCATGCCGGCCGAGTGGAGGCCGAGCGCCAGGACGCCGGGCAGCATCCCGAAGCCGACGGCGGCGACGAAGACGATGCCCATGATCAGCTCAGGGACCGCGCGGAGCGCGTTGAGCGTGGTCTTGGCGAGCTGGCGCGACCAGGTGTTGGCGGCGGTGGGGCGCGCGGCGAGGAAGGCGAGCGGCAGCGACAGCGCGACGGCCAGCGCCGTGCCCGCGACCGACATCGCGACCGTGTCGATCAGCGGCTCGATCCAGGCCTGCCAGCGCGAGAAGTCGGGCGGCACCATCTCGCCGAGAAGGACGCCGATCGCGGGCAGCCCCTCGGCCATGCGCGGGCCGTTCAGGAACTCGGTGAACCAGAGGCAGAAGACGACGGCCGCCAGCACCAGCGCGATCTGCAGCGTGCGCACGCGGCGCGCGCGCGTCTCGCTGGCCAGCATGCGCCGCGTCGCGTCGGCGGCGGTCTCGGTCGGCGCCGGGGCGCTGAGGTCGGTCATCCTGGTCTCCCGAAGGGGGCGGGACCCCATGGCCCCGCCCGAAGCTTGCGCAGGGTGCGGCGTCAGTCGGCGACGTTCGCGCGGATGTCGCGGATGATGTCGTAATCCGCGTCCTGGATGGCGGCGAAGCCGTCGGCCTTGAAGGGCTTCAGCACGCCGTCGCCCGCCTCGGTGCCGAGCTTGAGGTCGTAGAAGGCGGTCTTGATCGCCTCCTGCAGCGCCGGCGTCATGTCGGTGCGCATCACCCAGGGGTACTGCGGGATCGGGTCCGAGTAGCCGAGGACGCGGACCTGCTCGGGGTCGATCATGCCGCGCTCGATCAGGCTCTCGAAGATCGGGCGCGAGAGGCCGCCGGCCTGGGCGTTGCCGCGCTGGACGTTGACCGCCACCGCGTCATGGGCGCCGAGGAAGTTGTCCTTGTAGTCCTCGCCCGGCATCACGCCCGCCTGCATCAGCGTGTATTTCGGCGCGAAGTGCGACGAGGTCGAGGCCTGGTCGCCATAGGCCATGTCGATGTTCGAGCCCTTGATGGCCTCGATGCTCTCCGGCCCGCTCTCGGCATTGGCGATCAGCACCGCCTGGTAGGTGGTCGAGCCACCCTTGAGGCGTGCGGCGAAGGGCTCGATGTCGAGATCGCCGCCCGCCATCTTCTCCTTGGCGATGGTGTAGGAGGCCGGGCCGAAATAGGCGACGTCGATGCGGCCGAAGCGCATCGCCTCGATCATCGAGGAGTAATCGGTGGTGACGATCAGCTCGATGTCCTTGCCGAGGCGCTCTTTCAGGTAGGCGGCCAGCGGCTCGTTGTCCTGGATGACGGTGGCGGCGTTCTCGTCGGGCAGCAGCGCGACCTTGAGCGTGTCGGGGTCATGCGCCTGCGCGGTGCCCGCGAGGGCAACGAGACCGGCGGCGGCGAGCGCCTTCAGCGTGAGACGACGGTCCATGGGATCACTCCTGGGTACGGTGGGGGGGACGTCAGGTGCCGTAGATCGCCGACAGCGCCGCGGCATCGAGCCGCTCGGGCCGGTCGTCGAAGACCACGCGCCCGCTGGCCAGCCCGATGATGCGATCGGCGTACTGGCGGGCGTATTCGAGCTGGTGGAGGCTGAGGATGACGGGCGTCCCGTCCTCCTTGCAGATGTCGCGGAGCTTGGTCAGCACCCGCTCGGACGAGGCCGGGTCGAGCGAGGCGACCGGCTCGTCGGCCAGGATCATCGCGGGCTCCTGCGCCAGCGCGCGGGCGATGCCCACGCGCTGCTGCTGCCCGCCCGAGAGCTGGTCGCAGCGGCTGAGCGCCTTCTCCAGCAGGCCGACGCGGTCGAGGCAGGCCATGGCAAGCTCGCGCTCCTCGACGCCAAGCGGCATCAGCGTGCGCCAGAAGCCGTGATGGCCGAGCCGGCCGGTCAGCACGTTGGACAGCGCCGTCAGCCGGCCGATCAGCTGGTGCTGCTGGAAGATCATCGCCGAGCGGCGGCGATGCGCGCGGATCGCGTCGACATCCTCCAGCGCCCCGAGATCGCGCGAGACCACCCGCCCCGTCGTCGGGCGTACCAGCAGGTTCAGCGTGCGCAGCAGCGTCGACTTGCCCGCGCCCGAGGGGCCGAGCAGCACGGTGACGGCGTGGTCGTCGAAGGCGAGGTCGGTGGTGTGCAGCGCCGTCGGCCCGCGGCCGTAGCTGACGCTGACGCCCTCGAGGCGGAGCATGGTGCCCGCGTCGTCGCCAGTCGGTGCCGGTGATGGGGACGCGGAAGCGGATGCGGAAACGGACGGGGCGGTCTCGGTCTGGGACAGTGCGCTCATGCGCGAACGTGTCATGCAGAATCGATGTGACGTTCACGACAACGAGATGAACCTATCGTAAAGCCTCACCAGCCGGGCGCGAAGACCGGCGGGCAGCAATCAACCGCCGGGGTGCCTGCGATGGCCTACCGCATCGTCGTGGCCCAGCCGATCGAGGCTGAGATCGTTGCCGATCTCGGGCGCCTGGGCCCCGTCTGGATGAACCCCGGCCCCGATCCCGTGTCCCCGGCCGAACTCGCGCGTCTGGGCGCCGAGGCCGAGGGGCTGATGGCCTTCATGACCGAGCGGGTCGATGCCGCGCTGCTCGACGCCTGTCCCCGGCTCAGGATCGTCGCCGGTGCCTTCAAGGGCTTCGACAACGTCGATCTCGCGGCATGCGGGGCCCGGGGCGTGCGCTTCACCTATGTCCCCGACCTTTTGACCGCGCCGACGGCCGAGCTGGCGCTGGGCCTGATGATCGCGCTGGTGCGCAACATGCGGGCGGGCGATGCGCATGTCCGTTCGCCGGGGTTCAGGGGCTGGCGGCCGCTGCTCTATGGCGGCTCGCTGATCGGGGCGCGGATCGGGGTGATTGGCACGGGCCGGGTCGGCCGGGCGATCCTGCAGCTGCTGACCGGCTTCGAGGGCACGCGGCTCTGCCACGACACCGATCCGCTGCCGGTGACCGAGGCGGCACGGCTGGGCGCCGGGGTTGTGGACCTCGACACGCTGATCGCGACCTCGGACATCGTCGTCCTCGCCACCCCGCTGTCGCCCGCGACGACGGGCATGGTCGATGCGGCGTTCCTCGCGCGGATGAAGCCGGGGGCCTATCTCGTCAATCCCGCGCGCGGCTCGGTCGTGGTCGAGGCCGCGGTTGCCGCGGCGCTGGCCAGCGGCCGCCTCGCCGGCTACGCGGCCGACGTCTTCGAGCTGGAGGACCGCTCGCGCCCGGACGCGCCGCCCACGGTGCACCCGGGTCTGCTGGCGGCCGGGAACACGGTCTTCACGCCCCATCTCGGTTCGGCCGTGACCGAGGTCCGCCGCGAGATCGCCCGCTCGGCTGCCGACGCGATCGTCGAGGCGCTGAGCCCCTGAGCGCTGAGCCCCTGAGCGCTGAGCCCCTGAGCGCCGAGGCGCTGGGACCCTGAGCGCTGTCGCTTCCCCGGGCGCGCCCCCTCCCGCGTCAGGATACTCCCGAATCGCTCAATGCCCGCCTAACGGCGATCCCGACCGTTGCGCCGCGTGGACCCGCAGCGTTCGGTGAATGTTGATTGTTTCGTGCCCAGCATGCCGTCAGAGGGGGGTAGGGGGCATCCTAGAGCTGGAGCCCATCTGATTGAATCGTAGGGGATTCCCCTCGGGTGCGAGGTCTGATTCAAGATGTCCGCCGG
>JBCBPG010000136.1:0-8311 GCA_039820865.1 Pseudomonadota bacterium | reverse complement strand
GCCCAGCGCCGTCGTCTCGGCGACCCTGGGCCGGTCGACCGGCGCGCCCAGGATGTCGGCCAGGAACTGCATCGTGTAGTCCGAGGCCGTCATGCCCCCGTCCACGCGCAGCACCACGTCGCGCGCGCCCTGCCAGTCGCCATGCATCGCCTCCAGGAGGTCGCGCGTCTGGTAGCCGACACTCTCCAGCGCCGCGCGCGCCAGCTCCTCGGGCCCCGTGCCGCGCGTCAGCCCATAGATCGCCCCCCGGCAGTCCGCATCCCAGTAGGGCGCGCCGAGCCCCACGAAGGCCGGCACCAGATACACCTGCTGATGCGGATCGGCCGCCTCGGCCAGACCCTGCGTCTCGGGCGCCGCGCGAATGATCCTGAGCCCGTCGCGCAGCCACTGCACCACCGCGCCCGCCACGAAGATCGAACCCTCGAGCGCATAGGTCGGCTTGCCGTCGAGACGATAGGCGATGGTCGTCAGCAGCCGGTTCTGCGAGGCGACCGGCGTCCCGCCCGTGTTCAGCAGCGCGAAACAGCCCGTGCCGTAGGTCGACTTCATCATCCCCGGCTCGAAACAGGCCTGGCCCACGGTCGCCGCCTGCTGGTCGCCCGCCACGCCCAGGATCGGGATCGCCCGGCCGAAGAGGTCGGGACGCGCGGTGCCGAAGTCGTCCGCGCTGTCGCGCACCTCGGGCAGCATCGCCTCGGGGATGCGGAGCAGGCGCAGCATCGCCTCGTCCCAGCACCCCTCGTAGATGTTGTAGAGCATCGTGCGCGCCGCGTTGGTCGCATCGGTTGCATACACCGCGCCGCCCGTCAGCCGCCAGATCAGGTAGGTATCGACGGTGCCGAAAAGGAGCTCGCCCCGCTCGGCCGCCGCCCGCGCGCCCTCGACCTCGTCCAGGATCCAGGCAAGCTTGGTGGCCGAGAAATAGGGGTCGAGCAGCAGGCCCGTCCGCTCGGTCACCATCGGCTCGTGGCCCGCGTCGCGCAGCCGCTGCGCCATCTCCGAGGTCCGCCGGTCCTGCCAGACGATGGCGCGGTGGACCGGCCTGCCGGTCGCCTTCTCCCAGACGCAGACGGTCTCGCGCTGGTTGGTGATGCCGATGGCGGCGATGGCGTCCGGCCCCACGCCCGCCCGTTCGATCGCCGCACGGCAGGTGGCGGCCGTGGTCGACCAAAGGTCGTCCATCTCGTGCTCGACCCAGCCCGAGCGCGGGAAGTGCTGCGCGAACTCCTGCTGTCCCGTCGCCACCGGGGTCATCGCGGCGTCGAACAGGATCGCCCGTGTCGACGTGGTCCCCTGGTCGATCGCCAGCACATGGCCTGCCATGGCGTCCCTCCCTCGCCTCTTATGGTTGGCGGCGAGGGTGGGACGGCGGGCGCCGGAGTGTCAACGGAGGCACCACTTCTCGGGAGCCCCCCCCGGGAGGCACCGCCCCCCGGACGGTCAGCCGGCCGCGGGTGTCGAGGACAGCCCGAAGATCGCCCGCGTGATCAGCACGCCCAGCACCGCCGAGACCGCGGTGGCGATCGTGCCCCAGGCGATATCGACCATGACCATCTGCGGATGCCAGCCCTTGAGCGTCGCGTAGTTGGTGAACTCGTAGGTGCCGTAGCAGAAGAACCCGAACAGCGCCGCGTCCAGCGCCACGCGCGTCAGCGGCTTGTCGCCAAGCCCCGCGGCCGAGGCGAAGTACAGCATGCCCACGACATAGAGCGTGTAGAACCCCACCGCCGGCAGCAGCCTGAAATCCTCGAGCATGATCTCGCCGATATGGCTGCGGAACAGCCCGCTGACATAGGCCTGCAGCCAGACGGCATCCGCGCCGAGGAAGATCACCGCGGTGACGAGATAGAGAACGACCTGCTGCATGCCCTGTCCTTCGACTGCCGAGGGGCGACAGCTAGCGCGGCAAGCGGCACTGTCAGGCCGTCGACCGCGCGCGACACCGTCTTTTCCGAGGGCTGCGACGCCACCCCGCACCCCTTTCATCGGGGCACCGGGCGGGCGATGCGATGGCCCCGCGAGGGGCCTGAGCGGGGGCGCCCGGGGCCGCTACTCGGCCGCGGGGGCCAGCGCGGCGCGGCGGTCGCGCATCCAGGCATCGAGTGCGGCGCGGGCCTCGGCATCCAGACGCAGGCCAAGCTTGGTGCGCCGCCAGCACACATCCTCGGCCGTGCGCGCCCATTCGCGGTCCATCAGCCAGACCACCTCGGCCTCGGTCAGCGTCGCGCCGAAGTCGCGGCCGAGATCGCCGGCCGTGCGCGCCTCGCCCAGGATCGCCCGCGCGTCGAGCCCGTAGGTCCGCACCAGCCGCCGCGCCCAGCCGGCGTCGAGGAAGGGGTAATCGGCCACCAGCCCCGCCTCCAGCGCCTCGCGCCCGTCATGGGGGAAGTCGCCGCCTGGCATCGCCACGCCGCGCGTCCAGTCGCCCGGCAGGCCCGCGAAATAGGGCGCCAGCTTCTCCATCGCGCTCTCGGCCAGGCGGCGATAGGTGGTGATCTTGCCGCCGAAGATGTTGACCAGCGGCGGCTCGCCGCCCCTGTCCTCGACCTTGATCACGTAGTCCCGCGTCGCCGCCGTGGCCGAGGACGCGCCGTCGTCATAGAGCGGGCGCACGCCGGAATAGTCCCAGACGATGTCGTCCGCCGTGATCTCGTGTTCGAAGTATTCGTTCGCCGAGGCGATCAGGTAGTCGCGCTCGTCCTCGGCGATCGCCACGCTGTCCGCCCCGTCCTCGTGGTCGCGGTCGGTCGTGCCGATCAGCGTGAAATCGTCCTCGTAGGGGATGGCGAAGATGATCCGGTTGTCGGCGTTCTGGAAGATGTAGGCCCGGTCGTGCGCGTAGAGCCGGCGGGTGATGATGTGGCTGCCGCGCACCAGCCGCACCTTGTCCGGCGTGTTGAGCCCGATCGCGTTGTTCAGGATCTCGGCCACCCAGGGCCCGCCGGCATTGACCAGCGCCTTCGCCGCGATCGTCTCGCTCGCCCCCGTCTCGACGTCCTCGAGCGTGACATGCCAGAGCCCGCCCTCGCGCACCGCGCGCACGGCCCTGGTCCGGGGCCGGATCACCGCGCCCCGCGCCTCGGCATCGCGGGCGTTCAGGATCACCAGCCGCGCGTCCTGCACCCAGCCGTCGGAGTATTCATAGCCGCGCCTGAACATCCCCTGCTTCAGCGGCTTGCCCGTCTCGTGCCATTCGAGGTTCAGGTTCTCGGTCCCCGGCAGCCACTTCCGCCCGCCGAGGTTGTCGTAGATGAAGAGGCCGAGCCGGATCAGCCACCATGGCCTGAGCCCCGGGTGATGCGGCAGCACGAAGCGCAGCGGCCACGAGATGTGCGGCATCGCCTCGAGCAGCGCCTCGCGCTCGATCAGCGCCTCGCGCACCAGCCGGAACTCGTAGTATTCGAGATAGCGCAGCCCGCCATGGAACAGCTTGGTCGACCAGGCCGAGGTCGCGCCGCCGATATCGCCCTTCTCGCAGAGATGGACGCTGAGCCCGCGACCGGCGGCGTCGCGCGCGATGCCGCAGCCGTTCACCCCGCCGCCGATGATCGCCAGGTCGTAGGTCGTCGCACCGTCGCCCCTATCGGCCATGCGGCATCCTCCCGTCCGGTTGCGCCCCAGCCACGGCAGAGCGGTCTGACCAGTGCCGTCAGTACCGCAGCGCAACCGCCGCCTCAACCGCGCCCCGGCCCCGTGCCGCCCCCGCGTGCTAGTGACGCAGCCCGCCCCGACCGCTAGGACACGGCCATGACCCCCCCGTCCGGAGACCCCAGGTGAGCGAGACAACAACCGCGCTCTTCGGCCTCGACCCCTGGGTGCTGGTCGCGCTCTTGGCCACCTTCTTCGCCGGCGGGCTGGTCAAGGGCGGGATCGGGTTCGGCATGCCGCTGGTCTCGCTCTCGCTCGCGCCGCTCTTCATCGAGATCGAACAGGCCCTGGTCGCCAACGCGATGGTGCTGCCCTTCACCAACGCGCTGCAGATCCGCCAGGCGGGCGCCCTTGGCGAGACACTGCGCCGGTTCTGGCCGCTCGCGCTCACGCTGGCACTGGTCATGCCGTTCGGCGTCTGGCTCGGCACGCTGATCTCGCCCGAGGGGCTGTCGCTTTCGCTCGGGATCGCGATCATGGCCTTCACCGTGATCCAGGGGACGAACCCGCGCCTCGCCCTGCCGGTCGCGCGGGAGAAGCCGATCGGCGCGGTCGTCGGCGTCTTCGCGGGGATCACGGGCGGGCTGGTCACGATCAACGGGCCGTTCTTCATCCTCTATCTCGTCGGCATCGGGGCCGAGCGGCGGCTGATGCTCTCGTCGCTCGGCGTCTTCTTCATGGTGACGGGCCTGATCCTGGCCGTTGCCTTCGTCAGTGTCGGTGTCATGACGGCCGAACGCGCCGCCGCCGGGATCGCCTGCCTGCCGCCCTCGCTGCTCGGCATGTGGCTCGGCAACCGGCTCGGCCGGCGGATCCCGCAGCAGACCTTCCGCGCCATCGTGCTGGCGGGCCTCTTCATCGCGGGGGCCAACATCGCGCTTCGCGGCCTCATGGCCTGATCGCGCCGCCCTTCGCAGTGCGCAATTGACACCCGCCGGACGTCGCCGCTTGACTGTCCCGCGATGGAGCCCGCTCCGCGACGCACGGGGCCGGCCCGCGAGACAGAGAGGATTTCCATGCGCTTCCAGACACGCACGATGACGGCCGCCGTCGCCCTGGCCACGGCCATGAGTATCGCGATGCTCGCCGCCCCCGCCACTGCCGAGACGCTGCGCTGGGCCCGCGCCGGCGACAGCCTCACGATGGACCCGCACGCCCAGAACGAGGGGCCGACCCACACGCTGGCCCACCAGATCTACGAGCCGCTGCTGCATCGCGACATGTCCGGCGCGATCACCCCGGGCCTGGCCACCGACTGGGCACCGACCGAGGACCCGAACGTCTGGCAGTTCAACCTCCGCCAGGGCGTCACGTTCCACGACGGCGCCGACTTCACCGCCGAGGACGTCGTGTTCTCGATCAACCGCGCCAAGTCCAAGAACAGCCAGATGAAGGAGCTGCTCGGCTCGATCAGCGAGGTCCGCACCGCCGGCACCCACACGGTCGAGTTCGTCACCGCCGGGCCGAACCCGATCCTGCCGGTGAACCTCACCAACCTGTTCATCATGGACAAGGGCTGGGCCGAGGCGAACGGCGTGGTCGAGGTGCAGAACTTCGACGCCTCGGAGGAAACCTATGCCGTGCGCAACGCCAACGGCACGGGCGCCTTCAAGCTGGTCAGCCGCTCGGTCGACGAGCTGACCGTGCTCGAGGCCAACCCCGACTACTGGGGCATCGGCACCTTCCCGCTGGAGGTCAGCCGGATCGAGTATCGCCCGATCCAGAACGCCGCCACGCGCATTGCCGCGCTGCTCTCGGGCGAGGTCGACTTCATCCAGGACGTGCCGGTGCAGGACCTCGGCCGCGTCGAGGCCGAGGCGGGCCTGACCGTGCGCACCGCGCCGCAGAACCGCGTGATCTTCTTCGGCATGCAGCAGGGCGCCGATGACCTGGCCAACGACAACGTCGACGGCGCCAACCCGCTGGCCGAGAAGGGCGTGCGCCAGGCGATGCTGACCGCGATCAACCGCGACGCCATCCAGCAGGTGGTGATGCGCGGCCAGTCGCAGCCCGCGGGCGTGATCATGCCGCCCTTCGTCAACGGCTGGAACGCCGAGCTCGACACCGTGCCCGAGACCGATGTCGCCGCCGCCAAGGCGCTGATGGCCGAGGCGGGCTATCCGGACGGCTTCGAGATCTCGCTCAACTGCCCGAACGACCGCTACATCAACGACGAGGCGATCTGCCAGGCGGTCGTCGGCATGATGGGCCAGATCGGCATCACCGTGAACCTCGACGCCCGGCCCAAGGCGCAGCACTTCCCGCTGATCACCGGGGGCGAGGCCGAGTTCTACATGCTGGGCTGGGGCGTGCCGACCTTCGATTCCGAGTACATCTTCAACTTCCTGATCCACACCAAGGGCGAGGATCGCGGCTCCTGGAACGGCACCGGCTACACGAACCCCGATCTCGACGCCAAGATCGCGACGCTGGCCTCCGAGACCGACCAGGACGTGCGCAACGCCACCATCGCCGAGATCTGGGCGCAGGTGCAGGAGGACGTGCTCTACCTGCCGGTGCACCACCAGGTGCTGAACTGGGGCATGAAGTCGGTCATCGAGTTCGACGTCCAGCCCGAGGACCAGCCGCACTTCAAGTACCTGACCTACACCAAGTGAGCGACGGTGGGCGCATCGCCCACCCTAGAGACGAATGCGCCCGGGGCGGTCATCGCCCCGGGCGCGCAGATCTCCGGCCCAACCGTCCGCGGTAGGGTGGGCGATACGCCCACCGCCCGAGCTCAGACCACCGCCTGGAAGACGAGGCCCGACAGGATCGCGCCCGTGACGCCGAGGGCGAGGTAGGTGGCGAAGACGCCCGGCTTCACCAGCGACCAGACCGCCGCCATCGCCGGGATCGAGGACACCGCGCCCGCGATCATGAAGGCCATGCCGGCGCCGCTGGACATGCCCTGCTCGACCAGCCCGGCCACCATCGGCGGCGCGACATAGCTGTTGAGATAGGCCGGCATGCCGACGACCGCGGCGAGCGCGATCGTGAGGATCCCGTCGCCGCCCAGCACCGTGGCGATCGCCTCGGCCGGGACATAGGTGACCAGCAGCGCCTCGAGCACATAGGCCAGCGCCAGCCACTTCACGAGGAAGAGGGCATTGACCTTGCCCTCGTTGCGGAAGACCACGCGCCGGGGCTCCTCGCGCCAGAAGCGCCAGACCGGCGTGCCCTTGAAGGGCGAGGGGCCGCAGCCACAGCCCGAGCCCTTGCGCGGGCGGAGCGGGTCGGTGAAGGCGCCGGCCGCCAGCATCCCCTTGACGGCGAACCCGCCGGCGAGGCCCAGCGCCACGGCGGCCACGGCCTTGGCAATCGCGAAATCCCAGCCGAGCGCGGCGGCGGTGATGATCGTGGTGGGCGGATCGACCAGCGGCGAGGACAGCCAGAAGGCCATCACCGCCGAGAGCGGCGCGCCGAGCGCCAGCAGGCCCGCGATGAAGGGGATCACCTCGCAGGAACAGAACGGCGCCAGCCCGCCGAACAGCGCGGCGAGCACGATCATGCGGGTCTCGCGGCCCTTGAAGGCCTCGGCCACCATCGCCTCGGCCCCCGCCGCCTTGAGCCAGGCGACCAGCAGCACGGCGAAGGCGATATAGGGCAGCGTGCCGACGAAGGCGCCGGCGGCGAAGGTGGTGACCGCCGTGAAGTTCGCGGCGTCCAGGATCGCCACGGCCAGCGGCACGGCGACCACGATGGTCCATGGCGTGGCCAGCGGCGCCAGCGCGCGACCCAGCCGGCGCAGCGGCGGCTCGCCCGCCGGCCCCGCGGGCCCGGCAGCGGTTGAGAGATCGGTCATCGGGAACCCTCCTCGGCGGGAGATGCGGTGGGAGACGGGACCGCGCCCGCCTCGGCCAGCGCGGGGGCCACCCAGCGCTCATCGAGGCAGCATTCGGCCAGGATATAGCCCGCCAGCGCGTGCAGGCGGTCGAAACAGGCGATGTTGCGGGTGACCCGGCCCTGGCGGCGCTGCTCGATCACGCCGGCCTCGGCCAGCGCGCGCAGGTGATGGGCCAGCGTCGAGGGCGCGATGCCGGAACGCCCGCCGATCTCGCCGACGCTGAGCCCCGCGGGGCCGGCCCGCACAAGCAGGCGCAGCACCTCGAGCCGCGCGGGCGAGCCCATCGCGGCGAAGCCCTGCGCCGCCGCTTCCAGGTCGGGCGCGCGCGTGATCCGGGGATCGGGCGACGGGTCTTGGCCGGTCGGGGCCATGGGCGACACTCCATTAAACTAGGAACCTAGTTATATCGAACGGAATGGCTGCGCAAGCCCTGAAGCACCGCGGTCATGGCACGCATGCTTGCGGTGCAGCGTCCGAGATGGTGAAGGTTAATGACCATCCACGACTGGAGCGTTCGATGCTCGCCTATCTCCTCAGACGGATCTTCCAGTCGGTGCTGGTGCTGCTGCTGACGGGCCTGATCGCCTTCTCGATGTTCCGATACGTGGGCGACCCCGTCGAGATGATGCTGGGCCAGGAGCGCACGACCGCCGATATCGCGGAGCTGCGCGAGCGGCTCGGCCTGAACGACCCGTTCCCGGTGCAGTACGTCAACTTCCTCTGGGGCGCGGTGAACGGCGAACTGGGCGTCAGCTTCCAGCAGGGCCGCCCGGTCAACGAGCTGATCGCCGAACGCGCGCCCGCCACGCTGGAACT
>JBCBPG010000135.1:0-8351 GCA_039820865.1 Pseudomonadota bacterium | reverse complement strand
GGCGGCGCTGAACGCCAAGCGCCTGGGCCTCCTGGTGACGACCTTCACCTTTGTGCTGTCGCTGCCGCTGATGACGGATTTCGACCCGAACGACACCGGGTTCCAGTTCGTCGAGGAGGGGGTCTGGTTCGGCGGTCTCAGCTACAAGCTGGGCATCGACGGCATCTCGATGCCCTTCGTGATGCTGACGACCTTCTTCTTCCCGCTGGTCATCGCCGATGATCAGCGCCTCGAGCGCGAGGAAGGCGGCGATGTACTCCTTGACCCGGTGCTCGACATGCCAGCTCGCGGCGATGACCAGCGGGAAGAAGAAGGTTGTCAGCATCACGAAGGGCATCGAGATGCCGTCGATGCCCAGCTTGTAGCTGAGACCGCCGAACCAGACCCCCCCCTCGACGAACTGGAACCCGGTGTCGTTCGGGTCGAAATCCGTCATCAGCGGCAGCGACAGCACAAAGGTGAAGGTCGTCACCAAAAGGCCCAGGCGCTTGGCGTTCAGCGCCGCCGCCTCGTCCTCGCCGCGCAGGAAGGCGACCAGGATCAGCGCGCCGATCGCCGGGATCGCCAGGATGAGCGTCAGAAGCGGCAGATCGGTCATCAGGCTGCTCCCCGGATGGCGAACCAGGTGACCAGCGCGGAGACACCGATCAGCATCGCGAAGGCGTAGTGGAAGATGTAGCCGGACTGCGCCCGGCCGGCCGTGCGCACCAGCGACGGGATCACGCCGAAGGCCAGCCCGTTGATCGCCCCGTCGATCGTCCCCCCGTCACCGCGGCGCCAGAGGAAGCGCCCGATGGCCATGGCGGGCCGCACGAAGATCAGGGTGTAGAGCTCGTCGAAGTACCACTTGTTCAGCAGGAACTGGTACAGCGGCTCGTGGCGGGCAGCCAGCCGCGCCGGGATGTCGGGCCGCGCGACATAGAGCCGGTAGGCGATCGCCAGCCCGGCCAGCATCGCGACGAAGGGGCTGACCTTGACCCAGGTGGGCACGTGGTGCGCGGCCTCGAGGATGCCCTCCTCGCCCTCCGCCACCAGGTTGAAGATCGAGGCGCCCCAGAACGCCCCCTCCTCGTAGCCGACGAAGTCCGGGTAGAACTCGATCCCCGCGAAGACCGCGCCGGCGGCCAGCGGATAGAGCGGCCACAGCATCACCCGCGGGCTCTCATGCGCGTGGTCGTAGGTGTGCCTGTCGGCCCGCGTCTCGCCCCAGAAGGTCATGAAGATCAGCCGCCACGAGTAGAACGAGGTGAAGGCGGCCGAGATCACCAGCAGCCAGAAGGCGTACATCCCCACCTCGGTATGCGCGGCGTAGGTCGTCTCGATGATCACGTCCTTCGAGATGAAGCCCGCCATGCCGATGGGGGTGTGCAACAGGTACAACAGCGGCACGCCCACGCCCGTGATCGCCAGCGTGCCGATCAGCATCACCGCATAGGTCACCGGCAGCTTGGCGCGCAGCCCGCCCATCTTCCGCATGTCCTGCTCGTGATGCATCCCGTGGATGACCGAGCCCGCGCCGAGGAACAGCAGCGCCTTGAAGAAGGCATGGGTGAAGAGGTGGAACATCGCCGCCTCGTAGGCCCCCACCCCCGCGGCCGCGAACATGTAGCCGAGCTGCGAGCAGGTCGAATAGGCGATCACCCGCTTGATGTCGTTCTGCACCAGCCCGACCGAGGCCGCGAAGAACGCCGTCGAGGCGCCCACGATCGTCACGATCGCCAGCGCGTCGGGCGCATACTCCATCACCGGCGACATGCGGCAGACCAGGAACACGCCCGCCGTCACCATGGTCGCGGCATGGATCAGCGCCGACACGGGCGTCGGCCCCTCCATCGCGTCCGGCAGCCAGGTGTGCAGGAACAGCTGCGCCGACTTTCCGCAGGCACCCACGAACAGCAGGATCGCGATGCACTCGACCGCGTTCACCTGCATGCCGAGGAAGCCGACCGTCTCGTCCGCCAGCGAAGGGGCGGCGGCGAAGATGTCGTCGAGCTGGATCGAGCCCACCAGCCAGAACAGCATGAAGATCGCGAGGAGAAAGCCGAAATCGCCCACGCGGTTGACGATGAAGGCCTTCATCGCCGCCTCGTTGGCCGAGTTCTTGTGATACCAGAACCCGATCAGCAGGTACGAGGCGACGCCCACGCCCTCCCAGCCAAAGAAGATCTGCAAGAGGTTGTCGCCCGTCACCAGCGCCAGCATCGCGAAGGTGAAGAAGGACAGGTAGGCAAAGAACCGCGGCTTGGCCGGGTCCTCCTCCATGTAGCCGATCGAGTAGCAGTGCACGAGCGCCGAGACCGAGGTCACGACCACCAGCATCACCCGCGTCAGCGCATCGGCCCGGATGCCCCACTCGATCTGCAGGTCGCCGGACGCGATCCAGCGGAACAGCGTGATCCGCTCATCGGCCCCCGGATCGGTCGTCAGGAAGATGATCCAGGCGAAGGCGGCGCAGAGGAACAGGATCCCCGTGCTCACGTACATCGCGGCCTTCTCGCCGAACTGGCGATGCAGGAACCCCGCGAAGAGCGCGCCGACCAGCGGCAGGAGGAGGATGGATGCCAGCATCGCCTCAGCCCTTCATCACGCTGATGTCCTCGACCGCGATGGTACCGCGGTTGCGGAAGAAGCAGACCAGGATCGCGAGCCCGATGGCCGCCTCGGCGGCGGCGACGGTCAGCACGAAGAGGGTGAAGACCTGGCCGACCAGGTCGCCCAGATGCGCCGAGAAGGCGACGAAGTTCAGGTTCACCGCCAGCAGCATCAGCTCGATCGACATCAGGATGACGATCACGTTCTTGCGGTTGAGGAAGATGCCGAAGATGCCGATCACGAACAGGATCGCGGCGACGGTCAGATAAGCGCCGAGGCCGACGCCGGCAATGGGGGCGGTGGGGTCCATGGGGAGCTCCTTACACGCCCGAGCCGGGCTCGACGTCGCGCAGCGCGACCGCATCCTCGCGCCGGCGATAGATCTGCTTCAGCACGTCCTGCTTCTTGACGCCCTCACGCTCGCGCAGCGTCAGCACGATGGCGCCGATCATCGCCACCAGCAGCACCAGCCCCGAGGCCTGGAACGCATAGAAGAACCGGTCGTAGAGGATCATCCCGATCGCGGCCGCGTTGTCCGCGCCCCCGGGATCCGGGATCGCCGCCTCGCGCGCCGCCGGCGCCGCATCGGCAAAGGCCCAGTTCCCGATCACGAGGCCCAGTTCCAGCATCAGCACGATGCCGATCAGCGCCGCGATCGGCAGGTTGACGATCGCCCCCTTCTTGAGCGCCGCGAAGTCCACGTCGAGCATCATGACGACGAAGAGGAACAGCACCGCCACCGCGCCGACATAGACGATGATCAGCAGCATCGCGATGAACTCGGCCCCGAGCAGCACCATCAGCCCCGCGGCCGAGAAGAACGCCAGGATCAGCCACAGCACCGAGTGTACCGGGTTCCGCGCCAGCACCACGAACAGCCCGGAGGCGATGGCCACCGTCGAGAAGACATAAAAGGCGAAGGCGGTCAGTGTCATGCGTCGTCCTTTCGGCCCTCGGGCACCGAGATCCGTGTCTCTCCAGTCGCGGTCACGTGATCGCCTCCCCCGTGGCAAGGCGCTGGTGCAGATCGGCTACCGTGGCGCGGAAGGCAGCGTGGTCGTCGGGGCGGAACCAGTTGGTCGGGTTGCCCTTCTCGCTGTCCTCGCCGCCCGCGCGCGCCACCACCTGCGCGGCCCGGTGCGGATCGACCTCGGCCCGCGCCACCGCGGCGGCGGCGGCCTCCAGCGTGGCGCGCACATCGTCGCCCAGCCCGGCCGCGGGCCGGCCGAGCGCGGTGGCCAGCGCTTCGCCCGCCGCCAGCGCCGGCACCGCGACCCCCCGGTCCAGGAACGCACCTGGCGCCTCGGTCTCGACCGCCGCCAACGCCGAGACGACCGCCGCCGCCGGGCCTGCCTCGAAGGTCGCGAGCCAGTCCATCGCGTCGTCGTCTTGGAAGATGTCGCTGCCCCGGGTGCCCATCACTGCCTCAGCGGTAGGGGGCGTCGAGTTCGATGTTGCGGGCGATCTCGCGCTCCCAGCGCGCGCCGTTGTCGAGAAGTTTTTCCTTGTTGTAGTAGAGTTCCTCGCGCGTCTCGGTCGTGAATTCGAAGTGAGGTCCCAGGACGATGCTGTCGACGGGGCAGCTCTCCTGGCAAAAACCGCAGTAGATGCACTTGGTCATGTCGATGTCGAAGCGCTGCGTGCGGCGCGAGCCGTCGGCACGCGGCTCGGCATCGATGGTGATCGCCTGCGCCGGGCAGATCGCCTCGCACAGCTTGCAGGCAATACACCGCTCCTCGCCATTGGGATAACGCCGCAGCGCCAGCTCGCCCCGGAAACGCGGCGACAACTTGCCCTTCTCATGCGGGTAGTTGAGCGTCGCCTTGGGCTTCATCATGTACTTCAGCCCCAGCTTGATCCCCGCCCACATATCGGCAAGCAGGAAGTAGCGAAGCGCACGATCGAACGGGATGGCTGCCATTGGCTGTCTCCGTGATCCTAGACGAGGTCGGGCCGACGCAGTCGGTCGTGATGGCCTTCGGGCGTTGGCGGCGGCATGTAGACACCGTCGCCTCCTCCGTCGTCGTCGGCGGCGTGAGTGTCGCCCCGGGCGCGCTGGCCGATGCCCGTCGCCTCCAGGTGCACAGACATCTCGGCGCGCCGCTGGGCCTCGTATCGTGCGGCCTCGCGGGCATTCCGCCGCATCTGGGCCCGGGTGGGCGCGCCGTTCGCCTGCTCGACCAGTGTCGGCACGCGGAACAGGTCCACGACCGTCAGACCGATGAGAGACGCCATACCGAGCACAACAACGACGAGGCCGGCGATCCTCACGATACCGTGGCCCTGGCTCTCACCAGAAGCACCAGCCATGAGCAGCACGATGCCGAGGAACCCGAGACCCAAGCTGAACAGAACCGGGCGGTGCATGTCCAGATAGACGCGCAGCCCCACCGAGCCCGCCGCGACCCAGCACAGGTAGGCCATGCCGACCGTCTTGGTGTCTCGCATCGGCTCAGCCCCCCACCGCCGCTTCGGCGAAGCGGGCGTAGCCCACGACGTCGAGGCGGGCGAGGATGGCGGTGATGACGACCCAGCCCAGCGACATGGGCAGGAAGACCTTCCAGCCGAGGCGCATGAGCTGGTCGTAGCGGTAGCGCGGCACCACCGCCTTCACCATCGCGAAGCAGAAGAAGAAGAACACCATCTTCAGGATCATCCAGAGCACCCCGTCGGGCAGCCCCGGGATCGGCGACAGCCAGCCGCCGAAGAACAGCAGCGAGACCAGCGCACACATCAGCAGGATGTTCATGTACTCGCCGATCATGAACAGCAGGTACGGCGTCGACGAGTACTCGACCTGGTAGCCGGCAACCAGCTCCGACTCGGCCTCGGGCAGGTCAAAGGGCGGACGGTTGGTCTCGGCCAGCGCGCTGATGAAGAACAGCACCATCATCGGCAGATGCGGCAGCCAGTACCACGAGAAGATGCCGAAGCGCCCGTCCTGCGCGCGCACGATCTCGGACAGGTTGAGCGAGCCCGTCGAGATCAGCACGCCGATGATGATCAGCCCGATCGAGACCTCGTAACTGACCATCTGCGCGGCCGAGCGCAGGCTGCCCAGGAACGGATACTTCGAGTTGGAGGCCCAGCCCCCCATGATGATGCCGTACACCCCCAGCGACGAGATCGCGAAGATGTAGAGCACGCCGACATTCAGGTCCGAGATCACCCAGCCATCGGCGAACGGGATCACCACCCAGGCGATGCAGGCCAGCACGAAGGTGATCATCGGCGCGAGCAGGAAGACGATCTTGTCCGCGCCCGAGGGGACGACGATCTCCTTCAGCACGAACTTGCCGAAATCCGCAAAGCTCTGCAGCAGGCCGTAGGGGCCGACGACATTGGGTCCGCGGCGGAGCTGCACGGCCGCCCAGACCTTGCGGTCCATGTAGAGCAGGAAGGCCAGGCTCACGAGCACGCCCGTCACCACCACCAGGCACTGCACCACGATCAGGAGGAAGGTCAGCAGATCGTCGCTCATGCGCTCTCCCGGCCCCGCGGGGCTCTCAGTGGTGCCGGGCCCGGCAGGCGGGCGTCGCGGCGTCTCGGGTCGCGCCGGACGGCGCTTGGCGTGGACCGCTTCTCGGTAGACGAGATGGCCCGTCAGGACAACGGTTCCGACCCGCGAACCGGCGCCCCGCAGGCCGGATGCTGCATCGCGGCGATGCCGGGATCAATGGCGATGCACAGAATGGCGACGACCGTGGCGCCGCACCTGCATCCGCCGCCCTCCGCGCCGGGCGGGACCGGTGCTCGGGCATCCCCGGAACCCTCAGACCCGCGGCGGGATGGCCGGACGCTCCATCACCACGACGAAGGCCTCGCGCGTGAACAGCAGGAGCAGCCGGCGCACCTCGCGCTCGACCGTCACGACGCGCCAGCCGCGCTCGGCCTCGTCGTTCAGAAAGGCGGTGAAGCGTTCGGGGTTCACCTTGGCCGCACCGAAGAAGATCGAGGACAGGAAGCCCTCGTTGTAGATCACCACCTTGTAGACATGCGTGCGGGCCATCGGGGCAGCGCCTCGGGACGGGCCGGCCACCGGGGCCGGCCCCTCCGGTCACTCGGCCGCGATCGGCGCTGCCTCGCGCCGCTCGGCCGCAAGCCGCGAGCACTCGGCCAGCACCTGGCTGGCGCGCGCGACCGGGTTCACCAGGAAGTGCTCGGCCGCCATCGCGAAGGGCGCGTCGCCGAGGGCCACGTCCGAGGTGACCCTGGTCCACTCGGCCCTGGCGATGGCATTCAGCGAGGTGAAGTGCGGATGCGCCTCGAACAGCTGGGCGCGCAGCGCGTCGAGACTGTCGAAGGGCAGCGTGTGGCTCAGCCGGCCCGAGAGTGCGCGCAGGACCGCCCAGTCCTCCCGCGCATCGCCCGGCGGGAAGGAGGCGCGCGCGGCCATCTGCACCCGCCCCTCGGTATTGACGAAGAGGCCCGACTGTTCGGGGAAGGCCGCGCCCGGCAGGATCACGTCCGCCCGGTGCGCGCCCCGGTCGCCATGGCTGCCGTGGTAGATGACGAAGGCGCCGCCATTGTCTCGGGCAGGCATGTCCATCTCGTCGGCGCCGAGGTTGTAGATCACCTTCGCGCCGTCCAGCGCGCCCGCGACCCCGCCCTCATGCGTGAAGCCGATATCCATGGCACCGACGCGCGCGGCCGCCTGGTGCAGGACCAGCATCCTGGCGCCCGTCTCCTCGCAGAGCGCCATGACCGAGGCCAGCACCGCTTCGCCATCCGGCCGCGCCAGCGCCGCCTGGCCGACGATCACCAGCGGGTTCGCGAGCTGGCTCATCACGCCGACCAGACCGTCGCGCCCCTCGACCAGCGCCGAGGGCGCATCGCCCATCGGGCAGGTCTCGAAGCTGAGGTCCATCTCGGGCGCGATGGTCGCCACCTCGGCGCCGTTCATCCAGGCCTTGCGGATCCGGGCGTTCAGCACCGGTGCCTCGCGGCGGGGATTGGTGCCGACCAGCAGGATGGCGCCCGCCTCGTCGGTATCGGCGATCGTGGCCGTGCCGACATAGCCCGAGCGGTTGCCCGCGGGCAGCATCGCCCCGTCCTGGCGGCAGTCGTAGCGCCCGCCCAGGCTGTCCATCAGGCCCTTGAGCGCCCAGATCGCCTCGACCGGCGCCATGTCGCCCGCGACGGCCGCGATGTCGGTGCCCGCGCCCTCGACCGCCCCGGCCACCGCGCGGAACGCCTCGTCCCAGGACGCCGGGCGCAGCTTGCCGTTCTCGCGCACGTAAGGCCGGTCCAGCCGCTGGCGCTTGAGCCCGTCCCAGCAGTAGCGCGAGCGGTCGCCCAGCCACTCCTCGTTCACGCCGTCATGGTTGCGCGGCAGGATGCGCATGACCTCGCGGCCCTTGGTGTCGATGCGGATCGCGGCGCCGAGCGCGTCCATCACGTCGACCGAGTTCGTCCTGGTCAGCTCCCACGGCCGCGCCGTGAAGGCATAGGGCTTGGACGTCAGCGCCCCCACCGGGCAGAGATCGACGATGTTGCCCTGCATCTCGGACGACAGGCCGCGCCGGATCGTCTCGATCACCACGTTGGCCGGGTCCGAGCCCGCATTGGTGTCGTCGCCCGCCACGCCCGCGATCGCGGCCTCGTAGCTGATGATCTCGCTGTCCTCGCCGCGGCCCGTCTGCCCCATCTCCGGCACGCCCGCGACCTCGGTCATGAAGCGCACGCAGCGGGTGCATGAGATGCAGCGCGTCATGTGCGTCTCGACCAGGGGGCCGAGCGGCGGGTCGTTCACCGCGCGC
>JBCBPG010000134.1:0-8357 GCA_039820865.1 Pseudomonadota bacterium | reverse complement strand
GGAGCGGCTGGCGGGCTTCGCGCCGCGGATGGGCGGGGTCTACGCGTCGCGGCGGAACTACGACAACGGGCCGGAGAAGCGGGACAACGTCTCGGTGCTGGCGCCCTATCTCACCCGCCGGATCGTGACCGAGGCCGAGGTGGTGGCGACGGCGCTGGCCCATCATGCGCCGTCCAAGTGCGAGAAGTTCGTCCAGGAGGTCGTCTGGCGGACCTACTTCAAGGGCTGGCTGGAGCGGCGGCCCGCGGTCTGGGACGGCTATCGGCTGGGGGTCGAGGAGGACCGGGCGGCGCTGGCGGGCGACCGGCGGCTGGCGCGGGACCATGCGCGCGCGGTCGAGGGGGCGACGGGGATCGAGGCCTTCGACGCCTGGGCCGTGGAGCTGGTGGAGACGGGCTACCTGCACAACCACGCGCGGATGTGGTTCGCGTCGATCTGGTGTTTCACCCTCGGCCTGCCCTGGCGGCTGGGCGCGGACTTCTTCCTGCGCCACCTGGTCGACGGCGATGCGGCGTCCAACACGCTGGGCTGGCGCTGGGTGGCGGGGCTGCACACGGTCGGCAAGCCCTATGTCGCGGCCGAGTGGAACATCGCCAGGTTCACCGGCTCGCGCCCGGGCGGGGCGCTGGCGGCGGCGGGGCTGGCGCAGGCGCCGTTGGCGCTGGACGAAGGGGGGCTGGACCCGGCCGGCCCCGTGCCCACGGTCGAGGCGCCGCGCTGGGACCGGCCGACCGCGCTCATGCTGACGACCGAGGACCTGGGCGTCGAGACGCTGGAGGCCCGCGCGCCGGTCGCGGTGGCGACGCTGCAGCTGACCGGGATGCGCTCGGATGCGCCGACGGCGCCGGCGGTCGCGGCCTTCGACCGCGGCGCCCTGGCGGATGCCGGAGCGCGAGCGCAGGCCCGCTGGGGCGTCGCGCCGGGCCCGGCACTGGAGGCGGCCGACGGGATCGAGGCGGTGATCGACTGGGCGCGCGCGGCGGGGGCCGAGCGGATCGCGACGCCCTATCTCCATGCCGGCTGGGTGCGCGACTGGCTGGCGCCGCGGCGGGGGGCGCTGGCGGCGGCCGGGCTGGCGCTGGCGGAAATCCGCCGCCCCTGGGACGCGGCCTTCCACCGCCACTGCACGGCCGGGTTCTTCAAGGTCAAGAAGGCGATCCCGGCCGAGCTGTCGCGGCTGGGCGTGGAGTCGAATTCATCGCCCGCCCGCTAAATGGAAGTGCCTTCCATTTTAGGGCGTGGCAATTGACTACCTTGGGGAAGGTACTACCGCCGGTTGGTGGTCTTTACCGAAACTTGAGCCTCAGCGGCGAAAACCTTGGAGCCGGGAAAAGAATTTTTCGCACAGGAGTGAACCGACCGCGGAATGCCTGCGTACGACTCTTCAGAACCGCCGAAGACGGACACGGGACCGGATCCACCGCGATCCAACAGCGGAGAGACGAGAATGACAGCTGCCTTCGCCTCCTCCTCGAGCGACGTCGCCCGCCAGGCC
Organism: Pseudomonadota bacterium; assembly: GCA_039820865.1. GTDB lineage: Bacteria > Pseudomonadota > Alphaproteobacteria > Rhodobacterales > Rhodobacteraceae > Thermohalobaculum. The sequence goes on along the minus strand of JBCBPG010000134.1, from coordinate 6,862 downwards.
ATGTCGGCCGAGCTTCTCGACGCCGAGACCGAGCTCGACCTCGCCCGCCGCTGGCGCGACCACAAGGACGAGGCGGCGCTGCACCGGCTGGTCACCGCCTATCTCCGCCTGGCCATCTCGATGGCCTCGAAATACCGCCGCTACGGCGCGCCGATGACCGACCTGATCCAGGAGGCGGGCGTGGGCCTGATGAAGGCGGCCTCCAAGTTCGATCCCGACCGTGGCGTGCGCTTCTCGACCTATGCGGTCTGGTGGATCAAGGCCTCGATCCAGGACTACGTGATGCGCAACTGGTCGCTGGTGCGCACCGGCTCGACCTCGTCGCAGAAGGCGCTGTTCTTCAACATGCGCCGCGTGCGCGCCAAGCTGGAGAACCTGCACGGCGACGAGGGGCGGCCGCTGAACGCCGCCGAGATGCAGCGCGAGATCGCCGAGGAACTGGGCGTGCCGCTGCGCGATGTCGAGATGATGGAGGCGCGGCTCGCGGGCTCGGACTTCTCGCTCAACGCCCAGCAGGCGGGCGAGGACGGGCGCGAATGGGTCGAGACGCTGGAGGACGAGGGGCCGCGCGCCGACGAGACCGTCAGCCGCGAGCGTGACATCGACACCGCCCGCGGCTGGCTGGCCGACGCCTTCAAGGCGCTGACCGACCGCGAGAAGATGATCATCGCCGCGCGCAAGCTCTCGGACAATCCCGAGACGCTGGAGAGCCTCGGCAACAAGCTCAGCCTCTCGAAGGAGCGCGTGCGCCAGCTCGAGGCGCAGGCTTTGCGGAAAATGCGCGTACGCCTCGAAAACGTTCACGGCAACGCGGTCACGGAACTGGCAGCGACGCTCTAGGTCCCTACGTCACTCTCCAACTGATCGTTCTCCCAGGCGATCAGACCACCTGCCCGGCCCCAGCGGCCGGGCATTTTTTCTTTCAGGCCGAGAGAGATCCGGCGGACGGGCCATGCACGGCGCCCGGCCCGCGCCCGGCACCGTTGTCGCGCCGTCACCGAGCGGAGACACAACCTTCACCCGTGGTTCTCCATCCTCACATCTACCGCAAGTAGCCTCACGCTTCGGGTTTTCCCGTTACCGAAGGAGGCTGTGCCGATGTCAACGACGGTTACCGAGCCGGAAAGTACGTCGTCCTCGTCCAACTGGATCCAATGGTTCCTGATCGCCGCGCTGGTCTACCTGCTGCTGGTGGCCGTCGCGATGATCGGGAGCGGGTTCAAGGCCGCGGCCGGCGATCAGGCGAAGGAGCTGTTCGCCTTTGCCGGCAACCCCGTGACCGGCGTGATCGTCGGCACGGTCGCCACGGCGCTCATCCAGTCATCGAGCACCGTGACCTCGATCATCGTCGGCCTGGTGGCCGGCGGCCTGCCCGTGGGGATCGCGATCCCGATGATCATGGGCGCGAACATGGGCACCACGATCACCAACACGATCGTCAGCCTCGGCCATGTGCGTCAGGGCGAGGAGTTCCGCCGGGCCTTCGCGGCCGCCACGGTGCATGACTTCTTCAACCTGTTCAGCATCTTCGTCTTCCTGCCGCTGGAGATCTCGTTCGGGTTCCTGCAGCGGATCGGCGAGTACCTGGCCGGCCTGATGGTCGGTGGCGGGTCGATGTCGGCCAAGGGCTTCAACTTCATCAAGCCGCTGGTGAAGCCGCCGGTCAGCGCGATGAAGGACCTGTTCCAGGGCATCGGCGCCAGCGACATGGTGATGGGCATTGCCTTCATCGTCCTCGGCATCGCGCTGATCTTCGTGGTGATCACCTATATCGGCAAGCTGCTGAAGGTACTGATGGTGGGCCGCGCCAAGGCGATCCTGCATGCCGCGGTGGGCCGCGGCCCGGTCTCGGGCATCGCCTCGGGCACGGCGATCACGGTGCTGGTGCAGTCGTCCTCGACCACCACCAGCCTGGTGGTGCCGCTGGCCGGCAGCGGCGTCTTCAGCCTGAGGCAGATCTATCCCTTCACGCTGGGCGCCAATATCGGCACCTGCATCACGGCGCTGCTGGCGGCCACGGCGGTATCGGGGGCGAACGCGATCTTCGCGCTCCAGATCGCGCTGGTGCACTTCAGCTACAACGTGATCGGCGTGCTGGTGATCTTCGGTCTGCCGTTCACACGAAACCTGCCGATCTATGCGGCGGAGTGGCTGGCGGGCCTGGCGATGAAGAACAAGCTCTACGTGGCCGCCTATATCGGCCTCGTCTTCTTCATCCTGCCCATCGTTCTGATTGGCGTCAGCCAGATGATGGGCTGGTAGGGCAGGGGGACCGGAAGATGAGCGAGTTCAAGAAGCGCAGCGACGCCCTGCGGGAGCGGATCGACGATCTCGAGGGCACCCTCGCCAAGCTGAAGGCCCATCTGCAGGCCGAGCAGGAGCGCGAGCAGCACGATGCGATCGATCGCCTGGATGAACACCTGGGCGACCTCGACAACAAGTACGCCAACCTGCAGGACTTCTGGAAAGTGCTGCGCGAGGAAATGCGGGACCTGTTCAAGGGTTCCTCGAGCGGCGGGGCAGACAAATGATGGCGCGTCTCTTCAACACGGGCGGCATGGCCGGGATCGTGGTCGCCGTCGCGGGCGGTGGCGCGCTTGCGGGCGTGGAGGCGCCGGTCGAGCTGGACGCGGTGCCGCCTGCGATCATGGAGGTGGCGCGGGCCAACCTGAAGGACCTCAAGCTGGCCCGCGACGAGCCCGGGCCGGTCGACGATGACAGCTTCATCGACGACAACCTGGTCATCGTCTACGAGCCGCTGGGCGAGGTCGAGCTGGTGAGCGCGAACACCGAGACCGAGACCGACGGCAGCTTTGTCTACGAGACCCAGGGCGTGCTCGCCGACGGGCGCAGGGTCGAGATCGACATCGATCCCGACGGCACGGTGCTGGAGATCGAGATCGAGTTCCGGATCGACGACGTGCCGGGCGCGGTGCTGAAGGCGGTCGAGGCGAGGATGCCGGGCTTCGCGCCCGAGTTCATCGAGGCGAGCCATTCGCGGAGCATGAAGGTGGTCGGCTACGAGTTCGTGGGCCTCCTGGGCGGGCAGTCGATGGATATCGAGGTCTCGGCCGACGGGCGCACCATCACGGTCGCCGACCAGTAGAGGCGCCGGCCCTCCCGCCGGGAGGGCGGTCAGATCCTGAAGGGAAGCGCCACGAGGGCGGCGTCGACGGCGCCGCCCTTTCGCATGACCCGGACGGTGTCGCCGGCCCGGGCCTCGACCGCGACCAGCGCATAGCCGATCATGCGGTCGAGGCGGTAGGACCAGGCCTTGTGGGTCATGTGGCCGACCGGCGTGCCGTCCTTCTGGATGGCCACCCAGGTCGACTGGTCCTCGTCCTCCTCGCCCACGTCGAGCATGATGCCGAGCTGGTGGCGCCGGATCCCCTCGGCGTGCAGGCGGCGCAGCGCCGCGATGCCGATCACGCTGTCGTCGAGGTCGAGATCGACGAAGCGGCCCATGCGCACCTCGAAGGGGTTGGTCGCGTCGTCGGTGTCGATGCCCCAGTTGAGCAGCCCGCTCTCGGTCCGCTCGGCCGGGTTGGGATAGCCGGGGCCGATGCCGAAGGGCCGGCCCGCCTCGCGCACGATCTGCCAGAGCCGGTCGCCCTTGGAGCCGTCCATCAGGAAGAGCTCGAAGCCGCCCTGCTTGGACCAGCCGGCGCGGACGATCTTGAGCGGGATCCCCTCGATCTGGGCATCCTCGAACCAGAAGTACTTGAGCCGGCGGATCCGGTCGCCGAAGAGCGAGGCGACGACGTCCTCGGCCCTGGGACCCTGGACGGCCAAGGGCGAGACGTCGGGTTCGCTGACCTCGACATCGAGGCCGCGCTCGCCCGCCACGCATCCCGCCCAGAGCCAGATGTCGGCGTTGCCGATGGAGAGCCAGTAGCAGTCCTCGGCGATCCTGAACGCGATCGGGTCGTTGATCAGCACGCCGCGGTGGTCGCAGATCGCGACATACTTGCCCTGGCCGATCGCATGGCCGGAGAGGTCGCGGGTGCAGAGGATCTGGGCGAGGCGGGCGGCGTCGGGCCCCTTGAGCTGCACCTGGCGCTGGACCGCGACATCCCACATCGAGACGCCGGTGATCAGGCGCCAGTACTCGGCCGCGCGGTCGCCGTAGCCGCGCGGGACCAGCATGCGGTTGTAGGTGAGGAGCGACTCGGCCCCCTCCTCGACGGTCGAGCGGTAGTAGGGCGAGGTGCGCAGCCGCCCTGCGGACAGGATGGGGATCATGGTGTCGCTCCGTCGCGTTGTCTGATGCCTGGCGGATCGTGGCATCGGGCGCGCCCGGCGACAGTTGGTTTATTGACACCTGCCCGCGCGCGGGCGCGACGGTCAGCGGATCAGCTTGACGCGGTCGCCGGCGCTGAGGGGATCGCCCGCCTGTCGGTCGTTGAGCAGGCGGAAGAGGGCGAGGGCGTCGTCGTCGACGGCCATGCGCCGGGCGAGCGAGGCCTCGGTGTCGCCGGGGCGGACGGTGGCGATCGTGATCCGCGGCTGCACGATCGAGCGGCGCTCGGGCCCGGTGAGGCGGCGGAAGCTGTCGGCGCTGGCGGCGAGGCCGAGAAGCGCGGCGCGGTCGTCGGCGGGCGCGAGGCCGAGGAAGCGGTAGATCGTGGGCCCCCGCCGGATCGCGACCATCATCACCATGACGCGCCTGCCCTCGAGCGTGGCGGGGGCAAAGGCGCGGGCGGCGGGGTCGCCGCCGATGCGCAGCCGCTCGAGCCCCACGAGGCGGTCGGTGTTGCCCTTGAGCAGCGAGGGCGCCCAGGTCTCGGTGAGGTAGGCGTAGGGGCCGCGCCCCTCGGCCGCGGTGCCCTGGAACAGCAGGCGCGCCCCTTCGGGCGACCCGGTGATCACCGAATCCGGGCGGTTGACCAGCCGGTGGCCGGGGGCGACGTCGAAGGCGAAGTTGAGCGGGCGGTGCAGGAAGGTGCCGTCGCGCTCGATCCCCGCATCGACATTGGCGCCCCAGGCCATGCCGTCGATGGCGGCGAGATGGCGCGCGCGCCCCCGTTCGTTGCCCGTGCCGGGGCGGGCGGCGACGGCGGTGGCGATGGCGCGGGTCTGGCGCACGCGCCCGCCGGTCGCGGGATGGGTCGCGAAGAAGCCGGTCGCTTCGGGGTCGTAGGTCTTGCCCGCGCGCTCGGCCTCGAAGGCGCTGGAGCGGCCGAGGCTTTCCAGGAAGTCCGCCTGGGCCGAGGGGTCGTAGCCGGCCTCGGCCAGGTAGGCGATGCCGCGGGTATCGGCCTCGCGCTCGTCGTCGCGGGAATAGCCGGCCAGCACGCCGCCCGCGGCCGAGGCGACAAGGTCGCCGACGCCGGCCGGGTCGACGCCGAGGATCGCGAGGCCGAGCGTGGCGACCAGCACGCCCGCGCCCGCCACGGTGCCGCGGCGGCGGCGGCTGGCGGCGTGGCCGGCGGTGACATGGCCGATCTCGTGGCCGATGACGCCGGCGAGCTCCGCCTCGTCGCCGGCCAGCGCCACCAGCCCGCGGGTGACGTAGATCTGCCCGCCGGGCAGGGCGAAGGCGTTGACGTCGGGCGTGTCGAGGACGGCGAACTGCCAGGGCTCGTCCGCCTGGCCCGAGACGGCGGCGAGGCGCCGGCCGATCCCCTCGACATAGGCAACGGTGGCGGGGTCGTCATAGGCGCCGCCGAAGCGGGCGCGCACGGCTTCGTCGACCTTGGCGCTCTCGGCCGCGAGGCGCGGGTCGCGGTCGCGCGCGCTCTCGGCCGCCGGGGTGCCCGGGTCGGGTGGCGCGGTGGCGCCGGTGGCGCAGGCCGCGAGCGCGAGGAGCAGGAGCGGCAGGACGGCGAGGCGGCCAAGGCGGCCAGGGCCTCCCGGGCGGTTCGGGCGACCAGGGCCGGCCGGGTGGCGGCGGATGCGGGTTGGGGGGGTGATGCCGTCCATGCGCCTCGTCTCCTGGCCCTGCCCCTGGTCCTGCCCCTGGGCCGTTTGCCGCGAGCCTAGCACGGCGCGTGCGGCGGCGTTGAGGGCGGGTTCCCACGGCGCGGGCGACGGGGTATGGAGAACGGGCGCGTCACCGCGCGCCCCGATGCGCCGGCTCAGTGGCCGGGCGCGTGCATTGGGGCCTCGTAGCTCAGCAGGATAGAGCAGCCGCCTCCTAAGCGGCAGGTCGGAGGTTCGAATCCTCCCGGGGTCACCATGCGCAGGTCCTGGACCGCCGGCAGGGCCGGCGCGGCCGGCTCAGCGGAGCGCGCGCTCCAGCGAGAACGGGCTGCAGAAATTGCCCCCGGTGCAGGTGCCGTCCGCCAGGAAGTAGATGAACGCCACCACCCCCGAGAGGATCAGCACGATCGCCATGTCGTTCGACATTTCTGTCCTCCAGTGGGACGTGATCCGGCACACCCCTTTGTCGTCGCATCGGCGTTAACCGAGATATCCGGGATATGCGGCCGAAGTCTGACAAAGCACGCTGTCTTCGTTCAACGCTAGGACATGGGAAAGAGCGTGTCATCGCAAGACTGGCACGCTAATGTTCGCTTAATGTTCACGCCGACTCGGGGGTTGCATGGGCGAAGGCTTCAACGAGGGATTGTCCGCTGCACGCAGGCGTGGTCGCGGCGCGGCGACCAACCCGACGGGGCGATTCGAGAAATTCAACACCATCCGGGTCGAAGACGGCTGGAACCTCGACCTGGACGAGGGCCAGCCGCCCTTGCGGACCGAGGTGACGATCGATGCGTCGCGTTCGGTGCTGACGCGCAATCGCTCGCCCGATGTGCCCTTCGACCGGTCCGTGAACCCCTACAGGGGCTGCGAACACGGCTGCGTGTACTGCTTCGCGCGCCCCAGCCACGCACAGCTCGGCCTGTCGCCGGGGCTGGAT
>JBCBPG010000133.1:0-8395 GCA_039820865.1 Pseudomonadota bacterium | reverse complement strand
GTCCCGCCCGCACCGACTGTTCATAGCCTTGGTGCATCGCATCGACCCAGTCATCACGGAGAGACCCGATGAGCGTCACCGACAACAGCCCCGCCACCCTCCACGCAGGCGTCCGCCTGATCGCCCCCATGCGCAGCCTTTTCGCCCGGGCGGCGCGACAGCGGCGCATCGCCCGCCTGGCCCGCCTGCTCGCCGCCCTGCCCGACCGCACGCTGCGCGACATCGGTCTGGACCCCGAGGCGATCGACGCCGCCGCCGAGGCGCTTGTCGACGGCCATGCCGCGCCGGGCACGGCGGTCAGGGCGGTCAGGGCGACCGGCTTGTTTCAGCCGTTGACCGAGAGGTGAAGCCCGTGCGCGACGGAACGGGGTGGTATTGCCCGTGGGTCATGCCATCTGGGGACCAGAGTTTAGGGAGCCGATCATGAAACGCCTGTTCCGTCCGAGCTGGTATCTGCCGGAGAGTGCCGCGACGCCCGAGCGCGTCTTCTGGAACCGTCGCGCCATCCTGGCCGCCGGCGGCGGTGCGGTCGCGGTCGGCGCCATAGGTGCCTCGCTGATGGGCGAGAGCGGCCCCGCGCTGGCCTCGCCCGATCCGGCCGAGACGCGCGCGAGCGGCCTGCCCGCCCCCAACACGCCCTTCGACCCGGTCCCGGCGACCAACCCGGCCTATGCCGATGCCGGCCGGCCGGTCACGGATGTCGAGGTGAACTCGACCTACAACAACTTCTACGAGTTCGGCTCGCACAAGCAGATCTACTCGGCCTCCCAGGCGCTCGACACCGACGGCTGGACCGTCCAGGTCTCGGGCATGGTCGAGAACGAGAAGACCTACGGCGCCGAGGACCTGCTGGCGCGCATGCCGCTCGAGGAGCGGGTGATCCGCCACCGCTGCGTCGAGGCCTGGTCGATGGTCGCGCCCTGGATCGGCTTCCCGCTCTCGGCGCTGCTGGCCGAGGCAGCGCCGCTCTCGGGCGCGAAGTATGTCCGCTTCGAGAGCTTCCTCGACCAGGGCATCGCCCGCGGCCAGCGCCAGCACTGGTATCCCTGGCCCTATGTCGAGGGCCTGACGCTGGCCGAGGCCGGTAACGAGCTGACCTTCATGGTCATGGGCGCCTATGGCCGCGTCCTGCCGCACCAGTTCGGCGCGCCGATCCGGCTGCACGTGCCGTGGAAGTACGGCTTCAAGTCGAACAAGTCGATCACCAAGATCGTCCTGACCGACGAGCGCCCCGTCAGCTTCTGGGAGGAGCTGCAGGCGGCCGAGTACGGCTTCTGGGCCAACGTGAACCCAGCCGTCGACCACCCCCGCTGGAGCCAGGCGAGCGAGCGCGTCCTCGGCACCGACGAGCGCGTGCCCACGATCAAGTGGAACGGCTACGGCGAGGCCGTCGCCCCCCTCTACAGCGAGGCCACCATCGCCGAAGCCGGCATCCGCTTCTGGCGCTGAGCCCTGGGCCGGGTGCCAGGTAGGGTGGGCGATGCGCCCACCCTCCGACCACCGGCGGTGGGCGCATCGCCCACCCTACGCGAGACCCTGGAGCGCGAGCACGCCCTCTAGGCCGGCATAGTCGATGCGGGCATTGGCGGCGGCGGCGAGGACGGGTTTGGCGCGGAAGGCGACGCCGAGGCCAGCGGCCTCGATCATGCCGAGATCGTTGGCGCCGTCGCCGATCGCCACCACCTCGTCGGGCTTGAGCTCGCGCGCCTTCATCGCCGCCAGCAGCGCCTCGCGCTTGGCCTCGCGCCCCAGCAGCGGGGGCACGATGCGGCCCGTCAGCCGCCCGTCCGCGATCTCCAGCACATTGGCGCGGTGCTCGTGGAAACCGCAGAGGGCCGCGACCCGCTCGGTGAAGACGGTGAAGCCGCCCGAGACCAGCATGGTATGCGCGCCCTCGGCCACCATCCGCCGGATCAGCGCCTCGGCACCGGGGTTGAGGCGCACCTTCTCGTCCCAGACCCGGTCGATCAGCTCGGCCTTGGCGCCCTCGAGCAGCGCGACACGCGTGTGCAGCGCCTCGTCAAAGCCGATCTCGCCCGCCATGGCGCGGCGGGTCACCATCGTGACCTCGGGGCCCACGCCCGCCATCTTGGCCAGCTCGTCGATGCATTCGCAGCCGATGATCGTCGAGTCCATGTCCGCGACCAGCAGGCGCTTGCGCCGCGCCGTGTTGGGCACGACGTTGATGTCAACGCCCGGCAGCATCGCGATCGAATCCGTCGACCCGTCGCCCGGGCGCATCAGCGAGGCCATCTCGGCCGAGGCCGGACCGATCCGGCGGATCGGGTTGCGGTCGCAGCCGAAGAAATAGGCGACGCTGTCGATCTCCTCGTCCTTCAGTCCCCGCTCCGGCTCGGTGGTCAGCACCACCACCCAGCCATGGCCGCCATAGGCCGAGAAGGCGCCCGCCACCTCCTCGGCGCTGAAGTCGTGGCGCGGCACGTCAGAACCCGACCGCGGCGCGACGCTCGGGCGGCGCGACGGCCGAGAGGTTCTCGGCCAGCAGGAACGCCAGCTCCAGCGACTGCGAGGCATTGAGCCGCGGGTCGCAGGCGGTGTGGTAGCGGCTGGCCAGCTGATCGGGCGTGATCTCGTAGGCGCCGCCCGTGCACTCGGTCACGTCCGTGCCGGTCATCTCGAAATGCACGCCACCGGCATAGGTGCCCTCGGCCGCATGCACGGCGAAGAACTCGCGGACCTCGGAGAGCACCTTGTCGAAAGGCCGGGTCTTGTAGCCGCCGTTCGACTTGATCGTGTTGCCGTGCATCGGGTCGCAGGACCAGACGACCTTCATGCCCTCGCGCTCGACCGCCCGGATCCAGCCCGGCAGGTGCTTCTCCACGCTCCCCGCGCCCGTGCGGCAGATCAGGACAAGCCGCCCGGCCTCGTTCTGCGGGTTCAGGATCGAGATCAGGCGCACCAGTTCCTCGGGATCGAGGCTCGGCCCGCATTTCAGCCCGATCGGGTTGATGATCCCGCGGCAGAACTCGACATGCGCGCCGTCGGGCTGGCGGGTGCGGTCGCCGATCCAGATCATGTGGCCCGAGCCCGCGACCGGCTGGCCGGAGGTCGAATCGATCCGCGTCAGCGCCTGCTCGTACTCCAGCAGCAGGCCCTCGTGGGAGGTGTAGAACTCGACCTCGCGCAGCGTCTCGGCCGTGGCCGGGTTCACCCCGCAGGCCTCCATGAAGCTCACCGCCGTCGCGATCCGCTCGGCCAGCTCGCGATACTGCGCCGTCTGCCCGCCGTTCGACACGAAGTCGAGGTTCCAGGCATGCACCCGGCTGAGATCGGCATAGCCGCCCGTCGCGAAGGCGCGCAGCAGGTTCAGCGTGGCGGCCGACTGCATGTAGGCCGTGATCATCCGCTCGGGGTCCGGGATCCGCGCCTCGGGCGTGAAGTCGAAGCCGTTGACGATGTCGCCGCGGTAGGAGGGCAGCTCCACGTCGCCCTTCTTCTCGACATCCGACGACCGCGGCTTGGCGAACTGCCCCGCCGTGCGGCCCACCTTCACCACCGGCACGCGCGCGGCGAAGGTCAGCACCACCGCCATCTGCAGCATCACGCGGAAGGTGTCGCGGATGTTGTCGGCCTTGAAGTCGGCGAAGCTCTCGGCGCAGTCGCCGCCCTGGAGCAGGAAAGCACGGCGGTCGACCACGTCGGCCAGGCGCGCGCGCAGTCGCCGCGCCTCCCCTGCAAAAACCAGCGGCGGATATCCCGAAAGACGGCCGAGCACGTCGCCGAGCCTGTCGGCATCCGCATAGGCCGGCATCTGCAGGCCAGCATGACGGCGCCAGCTGTCGGGGCTCCAGACCTTGGTCATCGGGCTTCCTCCACCTCCGGATTCGGTTTTTCCGGCTCTCATAGCGGCTGGTCCGACAGGTGGCCATCCCTTCCAAATTCCCGCGACGGCGCGCAGCAGGCCCGTGACCGGTCCCGTCATCCGCCATGCTTGACGGGGCTTCTCGGGTAGCGTCACCCTCCAGCGGTCGCCCGTGCCCCGCCTCAGGCGCGCACCGGCGGCGGTCCGACAGGACCGGGCGCAACCCCTGTTTGACACGAGGAGACCGGCGAGGATGTCAGGGGACCGACTCCCGATGGACGGCGGAAGGGCACGCGCGGGCGAGGGCCGCGAGTTCGTCTTCCTGCTGGCTCCCGGCTTCTCGATGATGGCCTTCGCCGCGGCGCTCGAACCGCTGCGCCTGGCCAACCGGGTCGCGCGCCGCCCGCTCTATGCCTGGCGCACGGTGTCCGAGACGGGCGGCGCGGTGCGCTGCTCGAACGAGGTGAGCGTGGGCGTGGACGGCGCGCTGGGCGAGGTCGGGCGCAGCGGCGCCATCGTCGTCTGCGGCGGCGTGATGCTCGAAGTCGCCGCCTCGCGCCCCGTCGTCACCTGGCTGCGGCGCGAGGCGCGGCGGGGCGTGCGCCTCGGCGCCGTTTGCACCGGCACCCATGTGCTGGCCAAGGCGGGGCTGATCGGCAGCCGCTCCTGCACCATCCACTGGGAGAACCTCGCCGCCTTCACCGAGGATTTCCCCGACATCGCCGTCGAGAACCGCCTCTACGTGATCCACGACGCGCTCTTCACCTGCGCGGGCGGCAGCGCGGCGACCGACATGATGCTGCAGCTCATCGCGGGCGAGCATGGCCAGGACCTCGCCTCCAGCGTCGCCGACCAGCTCCTGCACATGCCCGTTCGCGGCGCGCGCGACGAGCAGCGCCTCTCGGTTCCCGCCCGCATCGGCGTGCGCCATCCCAAGCTCGTCGAGATCATCCAGACCATGGAGCGTTCGACCGAGGAGCCGATCAGCCCGGCCGAGCTTGCCCGCAATGTCGGCATGTCGACCCGCCAGCTCGAGCGCCTGTTCCGCCGCTACCTGAACCGCAGCCCCAAGCGCTACTACATGGAGATGCGCCTCGAGAAAGCCCGCGCGCTGCTCCTCCAGACCGACCTCTCGGTGATCAACGTCGCGCTCGCCTGCGGCTTCACCTCGCCCTCGCACTTCTCCAAGTGCTATCGGGCCCATTTCGGCCGCACGCCCTATCGCGAGCGCGGCGCGCCCCAGGGCACCGGCCCCTTCGACCCCAGCCTGCCCGTCGGCCACGACCTCGACGAGGCCCTCATGGCCGAGGGCGACCAGCTGGAGTGAGTGCCGGCGACCCTCAGACCGTGCGCAGCCACCGGGCAAAGGGGTCGAGCGGTGCCTTGTCGCCCATGTCACCCGGGCGCCTGATCAGCTCCGACGCCCTTTCGGGGATCGTCGTGCGGAAGGTCCGCCTGACCCAGTCCTGGAACGGTCGGTTCGGGTGCACCACGATCTCGCCCGGATCGTGATTGGGCGGATGCGCGAAGTTCTGGGGCCAGCAGATCTCGTCATAGCCGATCGCGATCAGGCGCAGGAAATCCACGGGGTCATCGGCCAGGACACAGACCAGCGTGCTGCCCGAGCCCGAGCCCAGGTGCACGATCTTCTGCTCCCCCCCGTCCGTCAGCCACAGCGCCACCATCGACCCGTCCGCGCCGGACTTTCCGAACACGCAGAGGCGGTCGAGAACGGCCGCCCTCTCGTGACGGAACCAGTATTTCAGGTTGACGTTCCCCTCGGCGAAGAACTCGATCAGGGTCCCGCCCTCGCGCTCGCTGTCCGACCATGACGCCTTCAGCGCCGCATCGTCGAACATGAAGCCGAGCCGCCCGGCCGTGGTATCCACGTAGAAGCCGTGATCCTCGATCCAGGCGAACAGGCGCTCCAGCGCGTCGGGCAGATGCATGCCGGCCAGCAGCGTCGCGCGGATCTGGTCGCCGAGAGTGCTCACACCGCCCTCCTGCGGAGACGCCCGTTGTTGGTCGGGGCGGCGGGATTCGAACCCACGACCTTCGGTACCCAAAACCGACGCGCTACCAGGCTGCGCCACACCCCGATGGCGTCCGGGTAGCCGAGCGGGGGGCGGCGGACAAGCGCCGCGTGTGGGCGCGGGCGGCGGGCTCAGTCCTCGAAGGGGGCCATCGGCGGGCAGCGATGGCCCTCGGGCGCGGCGCGGAAGGCGGGGTGGACCAGCTGCGAGCCGCGCGTGATGCCGTGCTTGCGCGCCTGGCCGGCATTGACCTCCAGCACCGCGCTCGCGATCCCCTCGCTCAGCACCGAGGCCTCGGAGAACGGCACCGTGTTCGCCGCGACGTTCAGCACCCGGCCCTCGCCGTCGACGAAGATGATGTCGAGCGGGATGAAGGTGTTCTTCATCCAGAAACTCGCCTGGCGCGGCGTGTCGAAGACGAAGAGCATGCCCGCATCGGCCGGCATCGACTGGCGAAACATCAGCCCGCGCGCCTGCTCCTCGGGCGTCAGCGCCAGTTCGACCGTATAGCTCACCTGCCCCATGCTGATGATCGTCACGCGGTCGATGGCACAGCCACGCGGCGCGGCCTCGACCGCCAGTGGTGCCTGCGCCGTGGCGAGCAGGGCGGCGAGTGCCACGCCCAGCCGCCGGCCCGGCCCGCCGCGCTGCCTCGGCGGCCCGGTCCGCTGCCCGTCACGCGCCCCAGTCCCGGTCATCATGCCACGATCCTCGCCGCCGTCCCGTGCCGTTCCGTTGTGCCGCGTCGGCCCGACCGCTGGCAAGCGCCCAGCCCAGCCCGATGCCGATGCCCGATGCCGATGCCCGATCCCGATACCCTGGCCCGGCCCGTCCGTCAGCCCGGCGCCGGCGATGCCTCGGCCGCGCCCGCCAGCAACCGGTCGGCGTCCTGCGGGAACGCGAGCCAGGCGCCGGCGCGCTCGGCCAGTTCGGCCGGGTCGAAGCCGACCAGCACCACCGCCCGCCGTCCGCGCCCGCCGTCGAAGTAGTAGCGTGTCGCCAGCCGGCCGCGACGGAACCCGACCGGCAGCGCCACGCCGGCGATGCGCAGACCCTCGGTCCGGCTGCCGGGGCGGCGCAGCGTCAGGCTGGCCCGGTCGCCGCCCTGCGGCTCGATCACCCCGATAACGCCCTCTACATCCCTCAGCCCTATCGTACCGTCGCCGGCGTCCTCGGCGACGAAGAGACCGTCGATGCCCAGGAAACCGGCCTTGATGCGGGCGGCAGCGCCCGTGGCGTAGCCGGTATCCCGGCGTGGGAGCGTGACGATGTCGTTGATCGCAGCCAGGCGGCAGCCGCACCCGGCCCGGGGGTCGGGCGTCCCCGAGGCGGCCGCGCCGCTCCGGTCCAGCGGGGGCAGCGCCCGGACCGAGGCAAGGCAGCGCGACAGGGCCGACGCTGCGGCAATGCGCGCACTGGTTGCACCATTTTCGGAAGTTTCTGTCACTGGGCAGAAATCCTGCGGATCTCCGCGAGCGATCGCACGATCGCCCTCGATACGCAAAAAGTCCCTGCCCTTAACGGTTTGTGAAAGAAATGGCACTTCTGCGGGGGCCGCACGGCGCCAGGGGGCGCCCTGTGAGGGGCCGTCAGCGGCCAGTCGTGCGGCTCGACTCGCGACGTTGGTAACCTCTCGTTCATCTTTCAACGAGAGGTTAACACCGGAAGGAGATATCGTCATTGAAACGATTGCGTCCCTGTCGGCTTCCGCGTTATCGCGCGAGGATGTGCAGGCGGCAAGGCAGGCCAGGGCCAGGAGGAGCGGAAGACCGGACAACCGGCGCCGCGTGTCTTTCCTGGGTCTTGGCTCGCGTTTCATGGCAACGCTCCGGTCTGGAAGGCGGTTTATCATCATGATGGCCGCGTGTGTCGGGAAGGCGAGGGGACGACATGTCATTGGCGGACAGCCAGAGCCGGTTCGGGGGTCGCATCTTGGCTGAAGCGCGAGACGACAATGGCTCGGTCGTTGTGGGCCGGGTCAAGTGGTACGACGCGGTGAAGGGATACGGCTTCGTCGTGCCGGAGGATGGTGGCGGCGACGTGATGGTCCATGCGTCCTGCGTGCGCAACTTCGGGATCACGGCGCTGCCGGAGGGCGCGCTGGTCAAGCTGATCACGACGATGGGCGCGCGCGGCCTGCATGCGCAGGAGCTGGTCGAGGTCGACAGCAGCAACGCGACCAGCGTCGTGATCAGCGCTGCGGCGCCGGTGCAGTCCGGCCCGCGCCCGACCGACCTGCTGAGCCCCGACGCCGAGCTCGGCCCCCTCGTCCCTGCCCGGGTCAAGTGGTTCGACAAGCAGAAGGGTTTCGGCTTCGTCAACGTCTTCGGCAATCCGGAGGACGTCTTCGTCCACATGGAGATCGTGCGCCGCTGCGGCTTCCCCGACCTCTCCTCGGGCGAGGGCATGGCCGTGCGCACCTTCCGCGGCCCCCGCGGGCTGATGGTGGCCGAGCTCAAGCTCTGGGAAAACGGCGCCGAGGACGAGGCGGCGGACACCGGCACCGCCATGCGCAGCGGCAGCGGCGGGGTCTGATCGC
>JBCBPG010000132.1:0-8402 GCA_039820865.1 Pseudomonadota bacterium | reverse complement strand
GCGCCCCGCAGGTCGAGGTCGTGGCTGGCCAGCGTGAAGCCCGCGCCGAGGCTGTCGAGCGAGCCGAGGACCTTGAGGCGTTTCTCGGCCTGCGGGGTGATCGGCTTCAGCGGCGGCGTGGTGAAGTAGGCATAGGCGCGGAGCTTGGAGCGCCCGACGCGGCCGCGGATCTGGTAGAGTTGCGCGAGGCCGAACTGGTCGGCGCGGTGCACGATCAGCGTGTTGGCGCGCGGAATGTCCAGCCCGCTCTCGATGATGGTGGTCGAGAGCAGCACGTCGTAGCGGCCGTCGTAGAAGGCGTTCATCTTGTCGTCGAGCACCCCCGCGGCCATCTGGCCATGGGCGACCACGACGCTCACCTCGGGCACCTGCTCGGCCAGGAAGGCCTCGATCTCGGGCAGGTCCCTGATCCGCGGCACGACGAAGAAGCACTGGCCGCCGCGGTAGCGCTCACGCAGCAGCGCCTCGCGGATCGTCACCTCGTCGAAGGGCGCGACATAGGTGCGCACGGCAAGGCGGTCGACCGGGGGCGTGGCGATGATCGAGAGCTCGCGCACCCCCGTCATGGCGAGCTGCAGCGTGCGCGGGATCGGCGTCGCGGTCATCGTGAGGACGTGGATATCGGCGCGGAGCTCCTTGAGCCGCTCCTTGTGGGCGACGCCGAAATGCTGTTCCTCGTCGATGATCAGCAGGCCGAGATTGCAGAACTTCACGCTCTTGGCGAGCACGGCGTGGGTGCCGACGATCACGCTGACCTCGCCTGCCTCGAGCCCCTTGCGTATCTCGCCGGCCTCCCTGGCGCCGACGAAGCGGGAGAGCTGGCGGACCTGCAGACCGGTGCCGCGAAAGCGCTCGGCGAACTCGCGGGCATGCTGGCGGGCAAGCAGCGTGGTGGGGGCGACGAGGGCGACCTGCAGGCCGGAGGCGGCGGCGACATAGGCCGCCCGCAGCGCCACCTCGGTCTTGCCGAAGCCCACGTCGCCGCAGACCAGCCGGTCCATCGGGCGGCCGGAGGCGAGGTCGGCCATCACGTCCTCGATGGCGCGGAGCTGGTCGTCGGTCTCGGTATAGGGAAAGCCGGCGGCGAACTTGGCATAGCCGCCCGGCTCCGGCTCCAGCGTGTCGGCCTTGCGGACATGACGGCGCGCGGCGACGGCGATCAGGCGCTCGGCCATCTCGCGGATGCGCTCGCGCATCTTGGCCTTCTTGGCCTGCCAGGCGCCGCCGCCGAGACGGTCGAGCTCGGCCGCCTCGTGGCCATAGCGCGAGAGCAGCTCGATGTTCTCGACCGGCAGGTAGAGCCGCGCTGCCCCGTGGTATTCCAGCGCCAGGCATTCGTGGGGGGCGCCCGCGGCGGTAACGGTCTCGAGACCGAGATAGCGGCCGATGCCGTGGTCGACATGGACGACGAGGTCGCCCGGCATCAGCGACTGCGCCTCGGTCAGGAAGTTCTCGGCCCGGCGCGAGCGCTTCTGGCGCCGGATCAGGCGGTCGCCCAGGATGTCCTGCTCGGCGACGACGGTGCCCTCGCGGGCGGTGAAGCCGGCCTCGAGCGCCCAGACCATCAGCGTGAGGCCCTTGCCGACATCGCGCCAGTGGTCCGCCTTGGCGATGTCCTGGAACCCCTGGTCCTCCAGCAGGCCCGCCATGCGCTCGCGCGCGCCCTCGGAATAGGTGGCGAGGATCACGGGCCCGTCGCGCAGGCGCGCGCGCAGGTGGTCGCCCAGCGCGTGGAACAGGTTGCCGTCGTCGGCCTGGCGCTCGGGCGCAAAGTTGCGCCCGCCCCGCCCGCCGGCATCGATCACGCCCGGGCCCGGCGCGGTGCGGTGGGGCGTGAAGGCGCGCACGGGACGGGCATGCAGCGCCGCCGCCCAGGCCCGGTCGTCGAGGTAGAGGAGGTCGGGCGGGCACGGGCGCACGGGCTGGGTGCTGCCCGCCCTGGCCGCCTCGATGCGCGCCTGGTAGTGGTCGTGGATCGTCTCGGCGCGCGCGGTGCGGGCGGCATCGACCTGGTCGTCCAGCGCCACCGGCGCACCGGGGAGGTAGTCGAAGACCGTCTCCATCCTCTCGTGGAACAGCGGCGCCCAGTGCTCCATGCCCTGGTGCTTGCGCCCCTCCGACACCGCGGCATAGAGCGGGTCGTCCAGCCGCGGCGCGCCGAAGGTCTCGCGGAAGCGGGTGCGGAAGCGCTGGATCGAGGCGTCGTCGAGGATCACCTCCGAGGCCGGCGCCAGGGCGACGCGCTTGATCTTCGCCTCGGTGCGCTGGGTGGTGGCGTCGAAGCGGCGCGCGCTCTCCATCACATCGCCGAAGAAGTCGAGCCTGACCGGCGTGCCGCGCCCGGGCGGGAAGATGTCGATGATCCCGCCGCGGATGGCGTAGTCGCCCGGCTCGGCCACCGTCGAGGCGCGGTTGAAGCCCATGCGGGCGAGCCAGGCGGTCAGCGCCTCGACCTCGACCCGCTGGCCCGGGCGCGCGGTGAAGGCCGCATCGGCCAGCGTCGCGCGCGCCGGCACCTTCTGCGTCGCCGCGTTGACGGTGGTCACCAGCACGGCCGGCTCGCTCGGCGCCGCGCTGGCCAGGCGCGCCAGCACCGCCATACGCGCGGCCGCGAGATCGGGGTTGGGCGAGACGCGGTCGTACGGCAGGCAGTCCCAGGCGGGAAAGCTGAAGACCGCCAGCGCCGGCGCCCAGATCGCCAGCGCCTCCGCCATGGCTGCGGCGCGCGCATCGTCGCGCGCGACATGGATCACCGGCCCGCCCGCGCGTTCCGCGAGGTCGGCGACCAGTCTGGCATCATAGCCTTCAGGCGCCCCGCCGACCGTGACGCGCCCCGGCCCGATGGGCTCGTGCCTGTTCATGCGCGCCGCAGGTAGCCCTCGCGCCGCGTCGCCGCAAGACGCAATCGGCCGGGAGCGGCGACGGCCGGGCGCGCGCCCGGTGCCGGACTCTACGGCAGGTATTGAACCGGCGCGCGCGAGAGCGCCCAATCCGGGACCGCCACCGCGACCACCGCGCGAAAGGAGCCCGATGCACCGCACCCTGACCGCCCTCCTAGCCTTGCCGCTGATGCTTGGCGCCTGCGCCAGTGGCGAGGAGTTCGCTTCCATCGAAGCCACGATCCCACCCGCCGCACCGGAGGCGAGCCGCGTCTTCTTCTACCGCGACCAGTTGATCGGCGCCGCGGTGCAGCCGACGATCTTCGTCGACCAGAACGCGGTCGGCAGCTGCGAGCCCGATGGCGTCTTCTATGTCGACCTGCCGCCGGGGCGCTATGTGGCGAGCGTCACGACCGAGGTCACGCGGGAGCTGACGCTCGAGCTGGAAGCGGGGAGCGAGACCTTCGTGCGCTGCTACGTCTCGCTCGGCATCCTGATCGGCCGCGCCTACCTGTCGCCGATGGGCCCGATCGAGGCGCGCAAGGACATCGCCGAGCTCGCCTTCACTGGCGCCGTCCCCAGCCCGGTCCCGTTTCCGCCGCCCGAGCTTCAACCCGAGCCCCAACCCGAGCGCCAACCCGGGCCCGAAGCTGTGCCCGCCCCCCTCGCCGATCCGCTCCCCGCCGCCGGGTCCTGAGAGCGTTCAGTCCGTGAGCGGGCCGCTGCCGCAGCGGGGTGCGGCGCGGGGCCCGTCGGCGACCGCGATCCACAGCACGATCTCGCGGGGCAGCGGGGCATCCGGGACCATGACGGTCATGGTGTCGAAGTGGTCGAACGACCATGCCTCGTCCTTGTGGCCGAGCGGCAGGTCGATCGCGCTGCCGGGCCCGCCCAGCTTGGCGTTCGAGGGGATGAGCGCCGCGCCACCCCCGACCGCCGCGCGCAGCGGCTTGCCGAGACGCGGATGGATCATCGCGCCGCCATGCTCCATCTCGCCCGCCACGCCGACCACCGCGGCCTTGCCATAGCTGACGGGCGGGCCGGCGAGCATCGCGACGGCCTCGCCCGCCAGTCGCGCGCCAAGCGCGCCGCCGAGGTCGAAGAGCGCCGAGAGACCCTCGACGTCCCGCCCCGCGAGGGGGTTGGCGACCACGGCCGCCGCGGCGACGCGGGTGACGGGCGCATTCGCCGGCCGGCCGAGGGCATCGGTCTCGATACGGTCGCGGACGAACAGGGTCTTGCGGATCTGCATGCGGCCCTCTCGGCGGGTTCGGGACAAGACGTCGGCAGCCGCCTTCAGGCCCTGCCTGCCGACCGGGCGGGAGGGCCCCGTCAGACCTGCAGATCGCCGGTGGCCGGGGGCGCGAAGGCGGCGTCGACGGTCGCGGGATCGACCAGGGCGAGGTTCCCGGGGCGCCAGCCCGGGCGGCCGTCCTTGTCGATGATCGTCGCGCGCACGCCCTCGTAGAAGTCCGGGTGGCACATGCAGAAGCGGGCGAGACGATACTCAAGCGCCATGCAGGCCTCGAAGTCGAGCGTGGCGCCCGCGCGGATCTGGCGGAAGGTGAGCCGCGTGCAGGTGGGCGACTTGGCGCGGATCGTGGCCAGCTGCGCCTCGGCCCAGTCGTCGCCGCGGCCCTCCAGCCGGTCGATCACCCCCTCCAGCGTGCCGGCGGCAAAGCAGCGGTCGATGGCGTCCTGCTGCGCCAGCGCGCTCGGCCGGGCGGCGGCCAGGGGACCGTCGGGGTCGAGGCCGGGCAGGTCGAGGGCGCGTCCCTCGGGCGGCGTCTCCCAGCGCCCCTCGGCCAGCCAGTCGACCAGCCAGTCCACCCGGTGCGCCGGCATCGCCAGGTCGCAGAGCCCCGCCGCCACGGTGTCATGCCCCTTGAGCCGCGCCCCCGTCAGCCCGAGCCACAACCCCGTGGCCCCCGGCAGACGCGGCAGGAACCAGGTGGCGCCGACGTCGGGGAACAGCCCGATCCCGGTCTCCGGCATGGCGAAGACCGTCCGCTCGGTCGCCACGCGGAGCGAGCCGTGGATCGAGACGCCCACGCCCCCGCCCATGACGATCCCGTCCATCAGCGCGACATAGGGTTTGGGGAAGCGGTGGATGCGCGCGTTCAGCCGGTACTCGTCGGCATAGAAGGCGAAGTTGGCGGCGCCGGCCTCGCCGCCCGGGCGCCCGGCCTCGTAGAGCGCGCGGATGTCGCCCCCGGCGCAGAAGGCGCGCCCGCCCGTCCCCCGGATCGCGACGACGGCAACCGCACGGTCCCCGGCCCAGGCCGCCAGCCGGTCGTCGAGGGCGAGCGCCATGCCATGCGTCAGCGCGTTCAGCGCCTTCGGCCGGTTCAGCGTGACGAGCCCGAGATGGCCGCGCCGCTCGAAGAGAATGTCCCCGGCCTCGAGCGCCGCATCGGCCAGGGCGGCACGCTCGGCCGCGGCCGCGCCGGGGGCTTCGTCCGGCGCGGCCGCCCGCGTGCCCGCCCCCGGCCCGACACTACCGTCCCGTCCCGCCATGATGCCCTCACGACCGCCATGCCAACATCCTCTGCTGGCGATGGAGTAGCCCTGTTTGCCGCCGGTGAAAACCGCGGGGTCGCGCGCCCGTCCGCCCCATCGCCGGCGCGGCCCGCCGACCGCGAGCCCAGCCCGGTCCTGATGCGCAACGGCGCCGGCAAGCTTGATCAACGGTTCATCGGTTCGCCTCCATCCTGACGCGGGTGGGGGCGCGCGCCCGATGGCAACGCACGGCCGGCAAACCGGGCCGGACGCCCCGGGGCGGCGGCGTCGGCGGTTGCCGATGCGCCGGGCACATGGCAGCACGGGGGTCCCGCAACTGCCGGAGCGCCGCCCATGACCGCGCCCTTTGCCCCTGCCCCGTTCCCCCACGCCCGGCCACGGCGGCTGAGGCGCACGCCCTGGATGCGCGCGCTGGTGGCCGAGCATGCGCTCTCGGCGGCCGATCTGATCTGGCCCTGCTTCGTGATCGACGGCCAGGACCGGGCCGAGCCCGTGCCCTCGATGCCCGGGGTCGAGCGGCTGACCATCGACCGGCTGGTGGTGGCGGCGGGCGAGGCGGCGGCGCTCGGCATCCCCGCCATGGCGATCTTCCCCTATACCGATCCGGGGGTGAAGACCTCCGCCTGCGAGGAGGCCTGGAACCCCGACAACCTCGTCTGCCGCGCGACGCGGGCGGTCAGGGCGGCGGTGCCGCAGATCGGGATCATGCTGGACGTCGCCCTCGACCCCTACAACGCCGATGGCCATGACGGGCTGGTGCGCGACGGCGTGATCCTGAACGACGAGACGCTCGAGGCGCTGGAGCGCCAGACGCTGACGCAGGCGGCGGCGGGGGCCGATATCCTGGGCCCCTCGGACATGATGGACGGGCGCGTCGGCGTCATGCGCGCCGCGCTCGAGCGCGAGGGCCATGCCGATGTCGCCATCATGAGCTACGCCGCCAAGTACGCCTCGGCCTTCTTCGGCCCGTTCCGCGACGCCGTCGGCTCGGGCGGTGCGCTCAAGGGCGACAAGAAGACCTACCAGATGGACCCGGCCAATGGTGACGAGGCGCTTCGCGAGGTCGCCGCCGACCTCGCCGAGGGCGCGGACATGGTGATGGTCAAGCCCGGCATGCCCTATCTGGACATCTGCCACCGCGTCTCGACCACCTTCGGCGTGCCGACCTATGCCTACCAGGTGTCGGGCGAGTACGCGATGCTCGAGGGCGCGGTCGCCGCGGGCTGGCTCACGCGCGAGCGGGCGATGACGGAAAGCCTGATGGCCTTCCGCCGGGCCGGATGCGACGGCGTCCTCACCTACTACGCGATGGCACTGGCCCGCCGGCTCAAGGCCGGCTGAGCCCTCGTCCGGGACGCCGGATCAGGCGCGCTGGTAGATCGGCCGGGTCAGCACGACCAGCCCGACCGCGGCGCCGAGCAGCAGAACCGCGGGCAGCGGCAGCGTGCCGAAACCCGCCACGCTCGAGGGTTCCGCCCGGTCGATCCGCGGCAGCGGCGCTGTCAGGTCTTCACGCGCGGTCGCGTCGACGCCGTGCACCGGGGCAGCCGGCGCCCCGTTGCCCCGGAGAGCGCCCGCTCCCGGCTCGATGGTGACCGCCATGCACACGGCGGGGGCTTGGACGAAAGCAAGTACTGCAGCGGTGACGAACGCTACCTGCAATTGCTTGGCAGCCATGCTGATTTCTCCTCGCTTCGCAGCTGCAGTATACCACGCGCAGAGGTTGCGCTACCAAGGTTTCGTGACACTTGCGCTGTTAACTCCTCGCAACGCGCCGGATCGCCTAGATTTGCGGCAGGACAATGGAGGAATTGCATGCGAAGGATGCTCATGGCCGGACTATCGGCGGCCATCGCCGGCTGTGGCCTCGTCGTCTACGACGCGACTCGCCCCGCCACCGCCGACGCGGTCCACGTGACCTCAGCCGGCCCCGTCGCCGTCGACCTGGTGGCGGACGGGCTCGACAATCCCTGGGGCGTGGCCCCGCTGCCGGGCGGCGGGGCGCTGATCACCGAGCGGGACGGCCGGCTCTGGCTGTTCGCGCCCGACTGGTCGCGCCGCGCGGTCAGCGGCGTGCCGGCCGTGCGGGCCGAGCGCCAGGGCGGTCTCCTCGACGTCACCGTCGCGCGCGACTTCGCCGAGGCCGGCACCGTCTGGCTCACCTATGCCGAAGCCGACGGCGGAGGCGCCCGGACGGCGATGGCGGCGGCCCGGCTCGACCGCGAGGCCGCCGCGCTCCGCGATGTCGCGGTGCTGTTCCGCCAGACGCCGACGCTCCGCGGCGGGCGCCATTTCGGCAGCCGCGTGGTCGAGGCGCCCGACGGCACCCTGATCGTCACCACCGGCGACCGCGGCGACGCCGGCCGCGCGCAGGACCTCGACACCCATGTCGGCAAGGTCATCCGCATCGCCCGCGACGGCTCGGTGCCCGCCGACAATCCCTTCGCCGACGGCCGCAGCCCGGGCGGCGCCACCGCCCTGCCCGAGATCTGGTCCTACGGCCACCGCAACATCCAGGGCGCCGACTTCGACGCCGAGGGCCGGCTCTGGACGCTCTCGCACGGTGCCCGCGGCGGCGACGAGGTCAACCACGCCCGCGCCGGGCGGAACTACGGCTGGCCGGTCATCTCCTACGGCACCGCCTATTCCGGCGCGAAGATCGGCGTCGGCACCGCGCGCGAGGGGCTGGAGCAGCCGGCCTTCTACTGGGACCCCTCGATCGCACCCTCGGGGATGACCGCCTATGACGGCGGCCTCTTTCCCGACTGGCAGGGCGACCTCTTCGTCGGCGCGCTGAAGTATGACACCATCGTCCGGCTCGACCGCCAGGGCGAGCGGATCACCGGCGAGGAGCGGCTGTTCGAGGACGTCTACGGCCGGATCCGCGACGTGGTGAGCGCGCCCGACGGCAGCCTCTGGTTCCTCTCGGTGGCCGAGGGCGCGCTCTACCGCGTCACCCCGGCCGAGGACTGACGGCAGACCGGTTGCCGCAGCGCCGCCGTG
>JBCBPG010000131.1:0-8410 GCA_039820865.1 Pseudomonadota bacterium | reverse complement strand
GACCGCGGATCCCGAGGCGGACCGCCCGAAACGGCGGGGCTGGTGGTCCCTGCGTCGCTGAACGGCAGCCCGGGCCGAACGATGGCGGGCGTGGGCGGCCCTGGCGCCGCCCGCCCCTCTCAGCCGGCGAGCATCCGCTCGAGGCGCGCGATACCCTCGGCGATCCGCGCGGGCGACTGGGCATAGCTGAAGCGCACGGTGTGCCCGCCCTGGACGGGATCGAAGTCCCAGCCCGGCGTCGCCGCGACGTGGTGCTCGACCAGCAGGCGGTGGCAGAAGGCGGTGCTGTCCGCCCACCCCTCCGGCAGCGTGGCATAGGCGTAGAAGGCGCCGTCGGCGGGCGCGATGTCGCGAAAGCCGAGCCGCGCGAGCGCCCCCGTGACGGCTGTCCGGTTGGCGCGGTAGGCGGCGAGATTGGCGACCGCCTCGGCCTCGCCCTCGGCCGAGAGCGCGCCGAGGGCGGCGACCTGGCCCGGATGCGGCGCGCAGATGAACATGCTCTGCGCCAGGTTCTGGACCGGACGGACCAGTCGCTCGGGCAGCACCATCCAGCCGAGCCGCCAGCCCGTCATGGCCCAGTACTTGGACAGGCTGTTCACGACGACGACCTCGTCGGTCAGCTCCAGCACCGACGTCGCCTCGTCCCCCCAGGTCAGCCCGTGATAGATCTCGTCCACGATCAGCGCGCGGTCGTGTTCGGCCGCGTCCCCGACCAGCGCGGCCAGCGCGGCGCGGTCCAGCATCGTGCCGGTCGGGTTGGCGGGGCTCGCGACGAGGAGACCGTCGAGGCGGCCGGCCCGCGCCGCCTCGGCCACCAGCGCGGGCGTGGGCTGGAAGCGCGTGGCCGGACCGGTGGGGATGCCGACAGCCTCGATCCCCAGCGCGCCCATCAGGTTGCGATAGGCCGGGTAGCCGGGCTCGCCGAGGGCGACGCGCGCGCCATGGGCGAAGAGCGCCAGGAAGGCGAGCACGAAGGCCGAGGATGACCCGCCCGTCACGATCACGCGACCGGGGTCGAGGTCGATCCCGTGGCGCCGGCGATAGAGAGCGGCGATCGCCTCGCGCAGCGGCTGGATGCCGAGGCCGCTGGTGTAGCCCAGCGTGTCGCCGGACGCCGTCGCGCGCGCCAGCGCATCCAGCGCCGCACGGGGCGCGCCGAAGGCCGGCTCGCCCACCTCCATGTGCACGACGTCCGCGCCCCCGGCCTCGAGCCGGGCGGCCTCGGTCAGCACGTCCATGGCACGGAACGGTGGCACCTGGGCCCTGGCGGCGATCTCGAGCGGCATGCGTCTCTCCCCCGCACCGTCCGCGCCGTCCCGATCACGGTGAGGGGACTGGACGCGGGACGGCGATGCTCTGCACTCTGCGCTGGCTGAACGGTAAGTGGCACAGGCGTCCGGCGCGGCCAATGGCACCGGACAAGGGTCGGGCGCGGCCTGCCGTCGGGCGGGCGCCGCCGGGCCGTAGAACCCGGGCATGGCCCCGGAACACGGGCTGCGACGAGAGGCGGGCAGAGGAGACCCCGATGCGGATGGCGAGCGGGATGCGGCGAACGGCCCCCCGGATGGCTTCCTTGACGGCCCCGCGGGCGGGCCATGCGTTGCGCCCGGAACGGGCGGGCCATGCGTTGCGCCCGGAACGGGCGGGCCATGCGTTGCGCCCGGAACGGGCGGGCCATGCGTTGCGCCCGGAACGGGCGGGCGCGCGGGCTGGCACGTGGCGGGGCGGGGTTCTCCGGCGGGCGACGGGGATCGTCTTTTCGGCGGTGCTGGCGGTGGCGACGGTGCTGCCCCAGCAGGCGACGGCGCAGCGCAGCCTCAGCCTGATCCGCGATGCCGAGATCGAGCGGACCGTCGCGCGCCTCTCCGACCCGATCATGCGCGCGGCAGGCCTGCCCTCGTCCTCGGTCCCGATCTACCTGATCAACGACCCCACGCTGAACGCGGCGGTGGTGGGCGGGCGCACCATGCTGCTCTTCAGCGGGCTGATCGCCACGCTCGAGACGCCGGAGGAGCTGCAGGGCGTCATCGCCCACGAGGTCGGGCACGTGACCGGCGGCCATCTCGCCCGCCGGCAGGTGGCGGTCGACAACCTGCGCGGCCCGGCGCTGCTGGGCCTGGCGCTCGGCATCGCGGCGGCGGCGGCGGGGGCCGGGGCGGGCGGCATCGCGGCCGGCTTCGGCGCGCAGAACGCGCTCGGCCGCACGCTGCTGCGCTACAACCGCGCCGAGGAGGCGGCGGCCGACCAGGCGGCAATCACCTACATGCGCCGCGCCGGCATCGATCCCTCGGGCCTGCGCCGCGTGATCTCGCGCTTCCGCGGCCAGGAGGTGCTGAGCTTCGGCAATCTCGACCCCTATACCCAGAGCCACCCGCTCTCGACCGACCGGATGCAGCTGATCGACCGCGCGGCGGAAGAGGCGGCGAAACGCACCTGGCCCGCGACGCCGGAGCTCGACTACTGGCACGCGCGGGCGCGCGCCAAGCTGCAGGGGTTCCTCGACAACCCCAGGGGCGTGCTGGAGCGGTCGCGCAACGTGCCCGGCGCCACCCTGCCCGCGGCCGAGGAGATCGCGCTCTACCGCCGGGCCGTCGCGCTCTATCGCCTGCCGGACACCGAGGGCGCGCTGGCCGCGATCGACCGGCTGATCGCGATGCGCCCGGCCGATCCCTACTACCACGAGCTCAAGGGCCAGGTGCTGTTCGAGACGGCGCGCCCGCGCGAGGCTGTGGCCGCCTATCGCCGCGCCGACCAGCTGGCCGACGAGCCGCTGATCAAGGCCGGGCTCGGCCGTGCGCTGCTGGCGCTCGACACGCCCGAGACCTCGCGCGAGGCGCTCGCGGTGCTCGAGGCGGCGCGGCGGGACGATCCGGGCGATGCCGCGTCGCTGCGCGATCTGGCCATCGCCTACGATCGGGCGGGCGAGCAGGGGCTTGCGACCCTGGCGACGGCCGAACGCTTCGCCTTGTCCGGCAGGCGCGCGGACGCCATCTTGCATGCCGAGCGGGCATCGGCGCTCCTGGATCGCGGCAGTCCCGCCTGGTTGCGCGCACAGGACATTCTGGCCATGAAACGTCCGTGAAGCATTGGCGCCGCCCTGCGTGACGGCGCCCCAGAAACAGCCAGCCGGGAGGCACCGATGACCCTGTCACCGACCGAAAGCGGCCGCCGCGCGACACCCCGCCGGGCGGGCCCCGCCGGCGCCGCGCTGCTGGCGGCTGCCACCCTGCTCGCCGGCGCACCCGCCGCCGCGCAGGGCTTCGACTTTGGCGCGATGAGCGAGCAGGAGCAGCAGGCATTCGGCGAGGCGGTGCGCCAGTACCTGATCGAGAACCCGGAGGTCGTCGGCGAGGCGATCCGCGAACTCCGCCGCAAGGCCGAGGAAACCGAGCGCGCGGCCGAAGTCTCGCTGGTGCGCCGATACCTGGGCGCGCTGCATGACACCGAGTATTCCTGGGCCGGCGGCGATCTGGATGGCGATGTCACCATCGTCGAGTTCCTCGACTACCGGTGTGGTTTCTGCAAGCGCGCGCATCCTAACGTGACAGCGGCGCTTGAGCAGGACGGGAATACCCGGATCATCGTGATCGAATACCCGATCCTGGGCCCGGATTCGGTGGCGGCCGGTCGCATGGCGATGGCGGCCTACCGCCTCGACGCCGAGCTCTACGAGGCGCTGCACGACGAGCTGATGCTGTTCCAGGGCGAACTGACCGAGCGCATGGCCTACCGCATCGCCGACCAGGTCGGCTACGACATCGCCGCGCTCAAGGAGCTGGCGAAGTCGGACGAGATCGGCGAGCAGATCGACCGCAACTACCAGCTTGCCGAGGCGCTGGGCGTGCGCGGCACCCCCACCTTCATCGTGGGCGAGGAGATCGTGCGCGGCGCCGTGCCGACCGGCGATCTGCTGGAGCGCATCGAGGCGCAGCGCCAGGGCTGAGGCCGGGCGCGGGCGCCGTCTCGCCGGTCACGTTTGCGCGAGGCGACCGCCACGCCCCGGCCCCTGGCGTCGCCTCGCGCCACCCGGTCCCGCCGTTTGACGCGGGCGGGCCGGCGCTGTAGGGCCATGGCCGGCCGTGGCGTTGGCAAAGACCGGCGCACGACGCCGGCCGCGCCCCGTCGCGCCGGCCAGGGGGGAGATCGATGAGCAGAGATACCGAGGCGGACGTCGCCTTCATCCGTGCCCTCGCCGAGGTGCTGCGCGAGCACGACCTGGCCGAGATCGAGGTCGAGCGGGAATACGGCGAGGACGACGAGCTCAAGATCCGCCTCACCCGCCACGGCCAGCCCGCGCCTGCCCCCATGGTCGCCGCGATGCCGCCGAGCGCCGCCGTCGCCCCGGTCGAGGTGCCCGCCGCGGTCCCTGCCCCCGCGCCCGCGTCCGCCCCCGCGCCGGACCCCTCGGACACCGTGACCTCGCCGATGGTCGGCACCGCCTATCTCTCGCCCGAGCCCGGCGCCGATCCCTTCATCGCGGTCGGCGACCCGGTGACCGAGGGCCAGACGCTGATGATCATCGAGGCGATGAAGACCATGAACCAGATCCCCGCGCCCCGCGCCGGCCGCGTGACGCAGATCCTGGTCGCCAATGCCGAGCCGGTCGAGTTCGGCGCGGCCCTGATCGTGCTGGAATGATCCGCAAGCTGCTGATCGCGAACCGGGGCGAGATCGCGCTCCGCGTCCATCGCGCCGCCAAGGAGATGGGGATCGCGACGGTCGCCATCCATTCGACCGCCGATGCGGCCGCCATGCATGTGCGCATGGCCGACGAAAGCGTCTGCGTCGGGCCCCCGCCCTCGATCGAGAGCTACCTGAACCAGGCCGCGATCATCACCGCCTGCGAGATCACGGGCGCCGATGCGGTGCACCCGGGTTACGGGTTCCTCAGCGAGAATGCCGGCTTTGCGCAGATGGTCGAGGACCACGCGCTGACCTTCGTGGGCCCCTCGTCGGAGCACATCCGGCTGATGGGCGACAAGATCAGCGCCAAGGAGACGATGCGCGCGCTGGGTGTCCCCTGCGTCCCCGGCTCGGACGGCGCGGTCGACACGGTCGAGGCGGCGCGCAGCGTGGCCGAGGGCATCGGCTATCCGGTGCTGGTCAAGGCGGCTGCGGGCGGCGGCGGGCGCGGCATGAAGGTCGCCAGGACCGCAGACGACATCGCCTCGGCGTTCAGCCAGGCGCGCGCCGAGGCCAAGGCCGCCTTCGGCTTCGACGCGGTCTACCTCGAGAAATACCTGGAACTGCCTCGGCATATCGAGATCCAGGTGGTGGGCGACGGGCGTGGCAACGCGATCCACCTGGGCGAGCGTGACTGCTCGCTGCAGCGGCGCCACCAGAAGGTCTTCGAGGAGTGCCCGTCGCCCGAGATCGACGCCGCCAAGCGGGCCGAGGTCGGCGCGCTCTGCGCCAAGGCGATCGGCGAGATGGGCTATCGCGGCGTCGGCACCATCGAGTTCCTCTACGAGCGCGGCGCGTTCTACTTCATCGAGATGAACACGCGCCTGCAGGTCGAGCACCCGGTGACCGAGATGGTCTATGGCATCGACCTCGTGGCCGAGCAGCTGCGCATCGCCGCCGGCGAGACGCTGAGCCTCGACCAGGATGCCGTGCGCCCCCGCGGCCACGCCATCGAATGCCGCATCAATGCCGAGCACGTGCCGTCCTTCACGCCCTCGCCCGGGACGGTGACGGCGTTCCACGCGCCCGGCGGGCTCGGCGTGCGGATGGATAGCGGGCTCTATGCCGGCTACCGGATCCCGCCCTACTACGACAGCCTGATCGCCAAGCTGATCGTGCACGGCGAGGACCGCGAGGCCTGCATGCGCCGCCTGGCGCGTGCGCTGGACGAGCTGGTCGTCGACGGCATCGAGACCACCGGCCCGCTCTTCCGCGCGCTCCTGGCCGAGCCGCAGATCCGCGCGGGCGTCTACTCGATCCACTGGCTTGAGGAGTGGCTTGCCGCGGGCGGGATGCGGGACTGACCCCGCGGCGGCGTCATGACAACAATGTCTCGCATCGACACCGGTGCCGCCGTCATCGGCTAACCCCATGACGGTTCCGGTTTTCCCGATCCGGAACGTGGCACTCTGCGACTTGGCCTCAACGCGCGGCTGTGACAGCCTAGAGTTGATGGACAGCACGCGGACGCCATGAAGGATCTCGATCTCGGCAGCGGCCTGACACCGGACCTGCTGCTGCAGGCCTACGCCGTCGGCGTCTTTCCGATGGCCGACAGCGCCGATGCGGAGGAGGTCTTCTGGGTCGAGCCGCGCCGGCGCGGGATCCTGCCGCTGCACCGCCTCCACATCTCGCGAAGCCTGAAGAAGCGGCTGAAGCGCGACGACTATCAGGTCCGCGTCGACACCGGTTTCGCCGCCGTCGTCGCCGCCTGCGCCGATCGCGAGGAGACCTGGATCAACCGCCAGATCGCCGACCTCTACAGCGCGCTGCACGCGATGGGGAACGCCCATTCGGTCGAGGTCTGGGAGGGCGATGAGCTGGTCGGCGGTCTTTACGGCGTCTCGCTCGGCTCGGCCTTCTTTGGCGAGAGCATGTTCAGCCGCCGCACCGACGCCTCGAAGATCGCGCTGGTGCACCTGGTGGCGCGGCTGACGGCGGGCGGCTATCGCCTGCTCGACACCCAGTTCACGACCGAGCATCTCGTCAGCCTCGGCGCGGTGACGGTGACGCGGCCGATCTACCGTGCGTTGCTGGCCGATGCGCTGTCGCGCGACGGCTCGTTCGACGCGTTGCCGCCGGAGATCTCCGGCTTGCGCGCGATGCAGGAGATCAGCCAGACGTCGTAGCGCGGATGGTCGAGGGCGGAGAGCGCCGGGCTTTCTGCGAACATCCAGCCGCTGAAGACCGGCCCGCCCGGCCGGCGGCGATCGGTGATCTGGATCAGCCCGACATCGCCGATGCCGCCGCGCTGCTCGGGCCGCGCGCAGGCGACGAGGCGCAGCGTCAGCCGCTGGTAGATCGCATCCAGCCCCGTCGCGATATCCAGCGTCACCGTCTGGCCGGTGATCATGTCCAGCACGCGCAGCCGCGCACGGTCGGCCGCCCTCGTATCGCCGAGCGCGATCGAGCGGTCGACTTCCGGAAACTCCGGCGTCTTGAAGGGCGCGGCCTTGAAGCGCCCGCCCTCGGCACGGGGGGTGGTGACGCCGGGCGCGGGGGCCTCGGTGCCGTCATCGGCCGGGGCGTCGGGATCGTCGCCGGGCAGGCCGCCGGGGCTGTCCGCGGGGCCGTCAACCGCGCCGATCGCTGGCCCGTTCCCTGGTCCGTCCCCTGGCCCGTCCCCTGGTCCGTCCGCCGGGACATCGAGGCCCGGATCGGGTGCCGGGTCGAGCGGGTCGAACAGCGGGGGCAGGCCGGCCCGCTCGACCCCGCCCTCGCCCACCGTCGCATCCCCCGCCCCTGGCACCGGCTGGAAGCGCGGCGTCACCCCGTTCGGCAAGAGCGTCGCGCGCTCGCGCCGCGGCGGCTGGGGCGTCGCCACGGGCGGCGTGTCGCCCGGCAGCACGTCCTCGCCGATCGTCTGGGCCGGCGCCGCGGGCAGGCCCAGGCCGCAGAGAAGGGCGACACACGCCACACCGGCGCGGCGACGGACAGGCCAGCGGCCCTCTGGGCATGGGGGGATCAAGCGCATCGACCGCTGATAGCCGAGGGGGGCGGGCCCGCGCAAATCGCGGCGCCTAGGGCTCCTCGCCCCCTCCCGCGATGAAACGCCCCACCAGGTCGAGCAGGTTCACGCTGTCCTGAGTGTAGGTGATGAGATCGCCGTCCTCGAGCATGAACTCGGAGCTGCCGGGGGCGAGCGCGATGTAGCTGTCGCCCAGGAGGCTCGCCTGCGTGATCTTGGCCGAGGTGTCGTCCGGCAGTGCGACGCCCTCGCGAATCGTCAGCGTGACATTGGCCTTGTAGGTGGTTGGATCGAGCTCCATGCGCGAGATCGAGCCCACCTTGACGCCGGCGATGCGCACGTCGCCGCCAGGGGCGATCCCCTCGGCGCGGCGGAACTCGGCCACCAGTTCGGTGCCGCTGCCGCCGCCGAAGCCGAGATCGGCGGTGACGGAGGCATAGGCGACGAAGCCAGCGGCGGCGGCAAGCACGATCGCGCCCACCACGGTTTCGGCAGTGTTGTCGGCCACGGGGCTTACTCCGGCTGCCAGGCTTCGTAGTCGCCGCGCGTGCGTGGGCGCACGGCCGGCGTCAGCACGCTGCCGGGCGGGCGATAGGCCTCGTCGGTCCCGGTCATGTTCGGCAGATGCGGCTTTTCCCAGCCCCGGATGTCGAAGGGCTTCTTGGTCGGCGGCTCGTCGAAGGTGTGGTGCAGCCAGCCGTGCCAGTCGGGCGAGACGCGCGAGGCTTCGCTCTCGCCGTTGTAGATCACCCAGCGGCG
>JBCBPG010000130.1:0-8437 GCA_039820865.1 Pseudomonadota bacterium | reverse complement strand
TGCCGAGCTGGAGGTCGGCAAGCTGGACGGGCACATGAAGCGCCTGCCCTGCGCCGTCACCTCGATCCCGTTCATCGACCCAAAACGAGAGAAGGCGCGCGCATGACCGGCGCCTCGCGGACGGGAGCATGCGGCGGCGCAACCCTCGCCCGCGGTGTGTGAAAGATCCTCGCCGACCGCGCCGACAGGGCGATGGCGGCCCCGGATCAACGGCTCCGGATCAAGGACCGCATCAAGGAGATGTGACTCGCCTCGGCAGGCACCACGGGCGAGACGACAGGGATGCGCCGCCTCCTGCTGATCGCCTCCCTCGCCCTCCCCCTGGCTGCGGCCATCGCAGCCGCCGATGAGCGTGAGGTGCTGTACGACACCTGGGGGACGGCGCAGCAATGTGCGCGCGAACCGCTGGGGCCGGGCCTGACGATCCGGGCGGAGCCGTTCGAGATCGGGCCGCAGTGGCTGAAGCGCGGACAGATCTGGTGCCGCCTCAACTGGTTCCCGATCGAACGGCGCGGCGACGGCCTCTTCACCGGCGCCTTCGCGCAGTGCGGCGAGGACGGCGTCCGGGACTACCTCCTGCGCATGACCCTCGCTGGCGACGCGCTGACGATCCGCTGGGATTTCCTCGTCTCCAACGGCCCGCTCGCGCGCTGCCCGGGTTCCTGAGCCAGCGCGCCATGTGACAGGCCTAGCGGGTCACGAGTGCCGTGTCGGGGTGGAACTGCGACCAGGCGAACCAGAAGGCCTGGTGGCTGCCGAGATCGCTGCCGTCACGGTCGACCGCCCGGATACCGCCGGCGTCCAGCTGCAGGCGGACGTTCTCGAAGCCGACCTCGGCACCCGCCTTGAGCGCGGCGAAGGCGGTGCTGCGCTGGAAGGCGACCGGCTGGCCCGTGGCGGTGAGGACCCCGATGACGTCCTCGTGCACCGGCAGGCGCGGATCGACGTCGCCCACCGGGAAGATCGGGCCGTTGGCATCGCGCCCGTTGCGGAAGTCGAAGTTCCGGCCGAGCGCCAGCGCCTCGACCAGCACCGTCGTCTCGGGATGCGCGCGCTTCCAGGTGCCCCAGTCGGTGGTCACGACGCTCGCCTGCTCGAGCTCGAGCCCCCGCTCGGCCAGCGGGCCGGTGACGGCCGTGCCGAGGAAGGTGTCGAAGACCGAGTGGGTGCGGATGTCGTACATCACCTTGTTGGACCGGATCAGCAGGCCCGAGGTCCGCAGGACCGGCCGCTCGACCCCCTCGGGCATCCGGTCGGTGAAATAGGCCTGCGCGGCGCCGCAGAGGGTGCAGTAGGGGATGCCCAGGTCGCGCCCGCCGAGCGTGTCGTTGACCATCTCGCGCACTTCCATGATCTGGCGCGGATAGGCGCGGGCCTCGCCGTTCACGACGATCCCGAACACCACGTCGTCGTCCGCCAGCCAGGTCGCCTCGTCCGCGCTGCTGACCGGCGGGTTGTCGGCGGCGGGGATGCAGTTGCAGCCCTCGTCGGTCGTGTCATAGGGGCGGTCGTCGATCAGCACGCCCCCCCAGGAGACGAGGCGCCAGTCGATGTCGCCCTCGACGAAGATCCGGTCCCAGCCGGGCACGAAGTTGGTGAAGATCGCCCGCTTGGTGTCGAGATAGCCGGGATAGGACGGGATGTCCCAGGCGATCAGGTAGTCGGTGATCTCGCTCCAGCGCCGCGGCGTGCGGAGCTCGATCTCCAGCAGGCTGGCGGCGGCACCGGCCAGCGCGTCGTCGAAATGCTGGTTCCAGGTAAAGCGCATCATGTCGCTGATGATCCAGACCAGCCGTGGATCCCGGGTCTGCACGATCACCCCCAGCGCCTCGGTCTGGTCGGGCCCCCAGACGGCCTGCGAGACGCTGTCGACGAAGACGACGCGCAGGGCGTCCTGCACGGGGGCCGACAGCGGACCGTCCGGGATCGCCGGCGGCTGCCCGAAGCGCTCGACGACATGGGCGGGCAACGCCGCCCGCTCCGCGGCGCCAAGCGGCCCTGCCACGGCCAGCGACACGGCCAGCGACACGGCCAGGAGCGCCGCCCCCCACGAGACACGGCGCGACGCGCCCACAAGTGCTCTCATCCCAACGACCCTCGCTTGGCACACGCGGACAGGGCCGGATCGCACCACGCGTCCAACCCGGCTGTCCGTCCATCATGCGCGACATGGTCGGACGAAACGGGCCGCGGGGCCAATAAACCCCGATCATGAGGTGGTGATCGGCGGTGATCGCCGCGCGCGCGCCGGCGCCGGCATCTTCATCGTCCGCAACCCGGACAAGCTCGCCCGTCTCGACGGCATGCTCGTCGAGGTCGAGGCGACGGCGGTCACCGGCGCGCGCTGAGGGCCGGGACGGCGGTGCGCGGCCTCAGCCCTTGACGGCGCCGAGGGTCAGGCCGCGCACGATGTGGCGCTGGAGCAGGAAGACCGCGACCATGATCGGCGTCATCGCGACGATGCCGACCACCGCCATCTCGCCCCAGCGCACGCCCTGCGTGGTGATCAGCGTGGGGATCGCCACGGGCAGCGTCTTGACCGCCTTGCCGCCCAGCATGAAGGCGAACATGAACTCGTTCCACGCGAAGATGAAGCAGAGCACCGAGGTCGCGACGATCCCGTTCTTGAGGAGCGGGAAGATCACGCGCCGGAAGACCTGCAGGCGCGACCAGCCCTCGAGCCGGGCGGCCTCCTCCAGCTCGAACGGCAGGTCGCGGCAGAAGCTGCTGAGCACCCAGATGTAGAAGGACAGGTTGAAGGTCATGTAGGCCAGCGTCAGCCCCGCGAAGCTGTCCAGCATGTCGATCCGCGCGAAGATCAGGAAGTACGGGATCACCATGCAGATCGGCGGCGCCATGCGGGTGGCCAGCACGAACAGGAACAGGTCGTCGCGCCCGCGCATGTTGTAGCGCGCGAAGGCATAGGCCGCGGGCGTGCCGATCACCACCACCATCACCGTCGACAGCACGCCGAGCAGGAGCGAGGTGAGCAGGTATTCGTGGAAGCCCTGCTCGATGACATACTCGAAATGCGCGAGCGTGGGCGAGAACAGCCACTGCGTCGGCCGGGCGAACATCACGTCCGACGGCTTGATCGCCATCGAGGTCATCCAGAGCACCGGGAACAGGAACAGCCCGGTGACGACCAGCGCGATTGCGGTCCAGACGAGGCGGGCGCGGCGTGTCTCGGTCATCACGGGGTCCCGTCAGAACGCGTTCAGTTTCTTCTTGGCCACGTGGTAGAACACGTTGGCGAAGACGAAGAAGAGCAGCCAGACGACGACGGCCAGCGCCGAGGCCTCGCCGATGTTCCAGAACTCGAAGGTCATCTTGTAGGCCAGCACGCTCGGCATCTCGGTCGCGGTGCCAGGACCGCCGCCCGTCAGCACGAAGATGCTGTCGAAGACCTTGAAGGCGTCGATCAGGCGCAGCAGCGTGATGACGACGAGCAGTGGCGCCATCATCGGCAGCGTCAGGCGGAAGAACATCTGCACCGGCGTCGCCCCGTCGACCGCGGCGGCGCGGAACGGGTTCACCGGCAGCGACTGCAGGCCCGCGAAGAAGGCTAGCAGCATGAAGGGCGTCCACTGCCAGATGTCGATGAAGATCAGCGCATAGAGCGCCAGGTTCGGCGAGGCGAAGATCGAGTTGTCGCCGACCAGCCCCAGCGGCTCGATGATGTTGTAGGAGAGGAGCCCCCACGAGCCGGCGAGCATGATCTTCCACAGCAGCCCGACGACGATGGGCGCCATCATGGTGGGGATGAAGAGCAGCGGGATCAGCACCGGCCGCCCCCAGATCGGGCGCGAGAGCATCAGCGCACCGGCAAGGCCCAGCATGAACTCGATCGGCACCGCGATGGCGATGAACACCACCGCGATCCACATCGACTGCCAGAACCGCTCGTCGCCGAGGAGTTTGGCGTAGTTCTCGAAGCCGGCGAAATCGCCGAGCTGGCCGAACTTCATCTCGTGGAAGCTGAAGAACACCGCCGTCAGGAACGGGATCAGCGCGACGACCACCAGGGTCAGCATCGCCGGGGCGATCAGCAGGTAGGGATACCAGGGCGACTCGGTCGGCCGATGCTCTGCCTGCGCCTCGCCGGCGGGCGCGTCGAGCGGTCTCTCGACTGATCCATCCACGGTCGTCATCCGGCGGGTCCCCTGCGGCGTTGCGGGCGGTCGGCCGGCGGCGGCGCGGATGCCGCCGCCGGACGCTGCATCACTGGGCGAGCAGGCAGTTGTCGCCGCAGATCTCGACCATCGCGGCCTGGCCCTTGGCGACACCGTCCTCGACGCTCAGCGTGCCGAGACCGATCTCCTGGGCGACGCCGCTCAGCGCGTCATAGATCTCGTAGAAGGCCGGCATCTTGGGCTTGGCCTCGGCGACCTCCAGCGTGTCCTTCATCGCGGCGAAGAGGGGGGCGAGGCGGCCCTCCTGCATCACGCCCATGGCCCAGCTCGAGTTGCGGATGGGCACGCCGCCCTGACCCGCCTCGATCAGCGCCTCCTGCTGGCGCCGCTCGGCCAGCCACTGCAGGAACAGGAACGTGGCCTCGGGGTTGTCGCTCTGCGCGCTCAGCACGGTGACCGAGGGCTCGGATTCCGCCGCGCGGCTGGCGGCGAAGCCCTGGCGGTGGGGCATGCCGGCATAGGTGAACTGGCCCGCGAGCGGCGAGGCGCCCTCCTGGTCGATGCCCAGCACGAAGTCCGACCAGGCGATCGCCTGCGCGGCGATGCCGTTGCCCATGACCGTGGGCACGTCGAGCAGCGAGTACTCGCCCATCCCCGGGGGGCCATACTCCCACAGGTTGGCCCAGAGCGTGATCGCCTCGAGGTTCTCGGGGCTGTCGAAGCTGGGCTTGCCGTCGGCATCGATGATGTCGCCGCCGTTGCCCTTGATGAAGTTGCCCCAGAGCGACGGGAAGGTGGAGCCGCCCTTGATGCCCTCCATCACGATGCCGAAGAAGTCGCTCTCCAGCGTCTCGCCCGCCAGCGTGGCGCCGGCCGGCCGGGTGAAGAACTCGGCGATGTCGCGCAGCTGGGCATAGGTCTCGGCCGGGGCCAGCGGATAGCCGTACTTGGCCTCGAAGGCCGCCATCTCGTCGGGATGCTCCAGCAGGTCGGCGCGCGCCCAGTAGATCTGGTTGTAGTTCCAGTTGATGAAGCCGTACTGCTGGCCGCCGAACTTCGAGGTGCTGGAATAGGCCGGCTCGATCAGGTCGGCGGCGTCGAACCCGGGGTTCATCAGCGCCGGATCGGCCATCAGGTCGTCGATCGGGCGCAGCACGCCGGCCGACAACATCGGGCCCATCTGGAAGCCGTGCAGCATGACCGCGTCATAGTAGCCGCGGCCCGAGAGCATGTCGGCCTGGCCCTTGTTGATCACCTCGAAGTGGTTGAGCAGCTCGTACTCGACGATGATGCCCGTCTCCTCGGTGAAGGCGGGCACGAGACCGGCGAGCGTCTCCTGCAGGGGCGTGACCTCGTCGAGGACACGGATGGTGGTGCCGGCATAGGGCTCGGCCGCCTTGGCATAGGACCAGTCCTCGGCCCGGGCGGTTGTGGTGGCGAGGGCAAGCGCCGCGATCGCGGTCAGGGCGGAGGGGGTCCAGCACGTCGTCTTCACGGTTCGTCTCCTTCACGATCGACACGTCGGGAACAGGGCAGTCAGGTCATCTCGGCGGTGGCGAGGGCAGGCGCGGGCTCGTGCTCGGGCGCGACCACCGCGCGGCCCGTGCCCGCGTCGAAGACCACGAAGTCGCGGCCCACGGCGGACAGGGTGACGGGATCGCCTGCGGCGAGCGTCACGGGATCGGTCGTCTTGGCGCGGACCAGCTCGTCGCCGATCTTGACGCTGACGAGCGTGTACTTGCCGAAGGGCTCGACCGCGAAGACCTCGAACGCCGCCCCGCCCGGCGCCGGCGCGACGCGGATGGCGCGGGGCTTGAGGCCGAGGATCGCGGGACCCTCGCCCGCGATGGCGGCGAGGCGCGCGGTGCCGGCGGGATCGAGCGCGATGCGCCCGCCGGCCGCGGCCTCGAAGCCGCCGGCGGCCAGGCGGCCGGTCACCAGGCTGACGGGCGGGTCGCCGATCAGCCGGGCGACGCCGGTGTCGGCGGGGTGCTCCCAGATCTCGGCCGGTGTGCCGATCTGGGCGATCCGTCCCTCGATCAGTACCACGACGCGATCGGCGACCGACAGCGCCTCGAGCCCGTCGGGCGTGGACCAGAGCGTGGGGCTGGTACGGCGGGCGAGCAGGCGCTTGATCTCGCCGCGCAGGCGATGGCGGAGCTTGGCGTCGAGATGCGAGATCGGCTCGTCGAGCAGCGTGATCGCGGCGTCCTGCTGCACCAGCGCCCGGGCGAGCGCGGCGCGCTGCTTCTGCCCGCCCGAAAGCTCGGACGGCAGGCGGGCCGCGAGATGGTCGATGGCCAGCATCGCCAGCACCTCCCGCGCCCCGGCCTCCATCGCCGCCCCCGTGAGCCCCGCGCCGCGGCCCGGCGCGCGCAGCGGCGAGAGCGCGTTGTCGAGGACGCTCATATGCGGGTACAGCGCATAGCTCTCGAAGAGATAGGCGATGGCGCGCCGGCCGGCCGGCACGGCGGCGAGATCGCGGCCGGCAAGCGCGACATGGCCGGCATCGGGCCGCTCGAGCCCCGCGATCAGGCGACAGAGCGTGGTCTTGCCCGCCCCCGAGGGGCCGGTGACGGCGATCACCTCGCCGGGGGCAGCGTCGAGCGTGGCCTCGCGGAGCGCCTCGACATCGCCGAAGCGCTTGGAGAGCCCGCGGATCGCGAGCCCCTCGCCCACGCCGCCCGTCACGATCCGATCCTGGCGCCGCTCTCGGCGTCGAAGAGATGCGCGCGGGCGCCGTCGAGGGCGATGCCGGCGCGCGCGCCCGCCTTCCAGCGGCCGGGGCCGGGGATCTCGGCCGTCAGGCGCGGCGCGTCGGGCCCGTCGAGGCGGAGGGTCAGGATGTCGCTGTCGCCGCGCGGTTCGACATAGTCGATGGTCGCGTCGCTGCCGGCGGGGTCGATGCCCACATGCTCGGGCCGGATGCCGGCGACCAGGCGGGTGCCGGCGGGCATGCCGGCAAGGCGCGCGGGGTCGACCGGGCAGGACCACCCGGTCCCGGCGAGCTGTCCCCCGGTGGCGATCTCGGCCGCCAGGAGGTTCATGGGCGGCTCGCCGATGAAGTTGGCGACGAAGGTGTTGGCGGGGCGCTCGTAGAGGTCGTCGGGCGTGCCGACCTGTTGCAGCACGCCCTCGTTCATCACCGCGACCCGGTCGGCCATGGCGATCGCCTCGCTCTGGTCATGGGTGACGAGGATCGAGGTGAGGTGGGCGGTGCGCTGCAGGCGCTTGATCTCGGCGCGCAGCCGAACCTTCTGGTCGCCGTCGAGATGGCTGAGCGGCTCGTCGAAGAGGATGAGTTCCGGGTCGCGCACCAGGGCGCGGCCGATCGAGATCCGCTGCTGCGCGCCCCCCGAGAGATCGCGCGCCCGCGCCCCCGCCATCGCCTCGAGCCCGAGCAGCGCCATCACCGCGTCGACACGGGCGTCCGCCTCGGCCCGCGGCGCACCCCGGACGCGGAGCGGGAAGGCCACGTTCTCGCGCGCGGTGAGGTGGGGGTAGAGGGCGTAGTCCTCGAAGACCATCGCGATGTTGCGCGCGCCGGGGGCGAGGGACGAGACGGGGCGGTCGTCGAACCAGATCTCGCCCGTGCTCACGCTCTCGACCCCCGCGACCATCTTGAGCGTCGAGGACTTGCCGCAGCCCGAGGGGCCGAGCAGCGCCAGCATCTCGCCCTGCGGGCAGGTGAGGTCGAGATCGCGCACCGCCTCGACCGTGCCATAGCGCTTGGAGACGCCGCGGAAGCTGACGGTGGCCATCAGAGCGTCCCCGCGGCCATGCGCCCGGCCATGTGTTCGGCCTGGCGCATCGCCAGCGCCACGATCGTCAGCGTCGGGTTGGCGGCCCCGCCCGAGGCGAAGCGGCTGCCGTCGGCGATGTAGAGGTTGTCGACCTCGTGCGCGCGGCCGTCGCCATCGACGACGCCGTCCTCGGGCGCGGCGCTCATGCGGTTGGAGCCCAGGTTGTGGCTGGCGGGATAGGGCGGTGCCTCGACCGAGCGGCGGGCGCCGACCGCGCGGTGCATCGCGACCATCGTCTTGTAGCCGTGGTTGCGCAGCCGGATGTCGTTGGGGTGGTCGTCGTAGTGCAGGTTGGCGATGGGCACGCCGAAGCGGTCGACCTCCTCGCCCAGCGTCAGCCGGTTGTCGGGCTGGGGCATGTCCTCGCCCGTGATGAACAGCCCGGCGACATGGGTATAGGCCTCCATGAAGGCGGCGAAGTCCCGGCCCCACCAGCCGGGATCGACGAAGGCGGCCGTGGCCGGCAGGCCCATGGCGTTGAGCTCGATGTAATAGCCGCCG
>JBCBPG010000129.1:0-8442 GCA_039820865.1 Pseudomonadota bacterium | reverse complement strand
GACCCGGCGCACCGCACCATCCCGCCGGCACAACCTGCGGGTGTGTCGCGCGGCACAGCAGGTTGACGTTAGGACCCACGGCACGGGACAAGACCGTCCCGTCATGGTACGCTAACTTCAGATCAATCGGCAAAAGCTTTGAACATCAATGAACTGCCGCGAGACAGGCGCGGCGCGAAAGGTCGCTGCCGCGGCTGACGCGACCGCTGTTGGAGCCGCCCCGGGCACGAAGCTGGGCGCGAAGCCGGGCGCAGCCATGGTCGGCGGCTCGGCCGCCTTCCGCGACGCGCTGGACAAGATCGACCGCTTCGCCGGCTGCATCGCCCCCGTGCTGGTCGAGGGCGAGACCGGCACCGGCAAGGAACTGGCGGCGCGCGCGCTCCATGCCCGCTCGGACCGCAGCAGCGGGCCCTTCGTCGCGCTCAACGTCGCCGCCCTGCCCGAGGCGCTGGTGGTCAACGAGCTCTTCGGCCACGAGGGCGGCGCCTACACGGGCGCTGCAGGGCGACAGGGCGGGCTGGTGGCCGAGGCCGAGGGCGGCACGCTGTTCCTCGACGAGATCGACGGCCTGCCGCTCGGCGCGCAGGCGGTGCTGCTGCGCTTCCTGCAGGACCAGGAGTACCGCCCCCTCGGCGGCGGGCGCACGCGCCGGGCCGATGTGCGGGTCGTCGCCGCCAGCAATGCCGGCATGGCGGGGCTGATCGGGGCCAGGCAGTTCCGCGAGGACCTGTTCTGGCGCCTTGCGGTGCTGCA
Organism: Pseudomonadota bacterium; assembly: GCA_039820865.1. GTDB lineage: Bacteria > Pseudomonadota > Alphaproteobacteria > Rhodobacterales > Rhodobacteraceae > Thermohalobaculum. The sequence continues at coordinate 7,689 of JBCBPG010000129.1, read as the reverse complement.
GCTCACGCTGCCGCCGCTCCGCGAACGCCCGGGCGATCTCGAGCCGCTGGTGGCGCATTTCCTCGGGCTGATGCGCCGGCGCTATGGCGGCGCGCGCCGCGGCATCGCGCCCGGCGCCTGGGAGGCGATGCGCCGCCACCCCTGGCCCGGCAATGTCCGCGAGCTGGAGAACCGGGTCCATCGCGGCTATGTGCTGGCCGCGGGCGCCGCGATCTCGGCCGAGGCGATGGATCTGACGAGGACGCCCGACGCTGCCCCCGATGCCGGCGACAGCGCCGCCTGCGCCCCCTTCGCCGCCGCCAAGGCCGACGCCGTGGCCGCGTTCGAGCGCGCCTACATCGCCCGCGCACTGGCCGAGACCGGCGGCAACGTCTCGGCCGCGAGCCGGCTCGCCGGCAAGGAGCGCCGCGCCTTCACCCGCCTCATCGCCAAGCACGGCATCGACTGGCGCGACTTCGTGACGGGGCGCTGAGCGCTCAGCCGGCCCCGAAATCCAGCGCGATCGCACCGGAGCGGAGCCAGGCGTCGCGGCCGACGAGGCACCAGAGCGTCACGTCGCAGCGCGTCGCGGGCGCCGGGACCGTGGGGTCCAGCCGCCAGCCGCCGGCCGCCACCGTCTCGCCCGGCGCGATCATGCGCGGCATGATGGCGTGCGGTCCCTCGGCCAGCCCCGCGATCCGCGCCCCGATCCGCAGGCGGAGCTCGCAGAGACCGGGCACCGCCGCCGGCCGCGTGCCGGCATTGCGCACCGCACCCTCCAGCCGACGGAACCGCGGCCCCGCCCCCCGGTCCTGCCGGCCGACGAGACGCAGCCCCGCCTGCAGGCCCGCGCGCTCGGGACCCCAGGCAAATCCGCTCTCGCCGCGCGCCTCCATCGCCTCCCGTCTCGCCTCCCGGCTGGACGGCGGGCCGGTCGGGACCCGCCGGTGCAGGCGCGCCGCCACCCGGCGCCTCCCCGTCTCACGCCTCTCCGTCTCAAGCCTCTCCGACCCACGCTTCCCCTTCTGGCGCGGCGCCTAGCGCTCGGCCGCGCCGGCCTGGCGCAGGATGCGGCGGAGCGAGCGGGCACGCGCCAGGTTGGTGATCCCGAACGCCTCGGCCAGCGCGCGGTTGTCGAGGGCCAGGAGCCGGTCGAGCGCCTCGCCGTCCTCGATCCCCGCCTCGGCCAGCCTGAAGGCCAGCACGTCCTGCCCGATACCCGTCGCCTCGAGCCCGGCATCCCCGGCCGCGCGGGTGGCGAGGCGGGTGGAGAAGGTCGGACCGGGCGTCACGGGGCGTCTCGGCGTCGGGCGGGGGCGGCCGACGACGACATCGCCGCCGCCCGGCGTGACGATCACGTCGTCGACGGGCTGCCGGCGGCGGAGCGTGACGTTGACGGCCGAGCCCACGGGCACCTCGGTCCCGGCATCGGGCTCCTGCGCCGCGATCTGGCCCTGCGGGTTGCCCGAGACCTGGCCGAGCACGAGGCGCGTGGCCCCGAGGATCTCGCGCGCGGCGCCCAGCGTTCGGCCACCGAGCGGCGGCACGCTCACGGTCTCGGGCCTGGCGCGGCGGCCGACGATCAGGGCGACGGCGCTGTCGGGTGCGGCGCGGCTGCCGGCGGGCGGCGTCTGCTGGATCACGAGGCCGACGCGGTCGCTGTCGCGAAAGGCCGTGCGCCCGACGCCGAGGCCGGCCCCGGCCAGACGCTCGGCCGCGATGTCGGGGACGAGACCGACGACATCGGGCACCTCGACACGGGGATCGGGCAGCGCCACGGCGACGACGAGGTCGACGGCGCTGCCCGTGGGCACCAGCGCGCCGGCGGCGGGAACCTGCGCGGTGATGGTGCCGGCCGCCCGGTCGGTCGGCTGTTCGCTGACGCGGCCGACCGCAAGGCCGGCCTCCTGCAGCCGCGCCTGGGCCTCGTCGCGCGGCTGGCCGACGACGCCGGGGACCTCGACGCGCGCCTGCCCGTCGGGTGCGACGCCGATGACCAGCGTCACGCGGGTGGCGGCATCGACCGGGGTGCCGGCGGCGGGCTCCTGGCTCACGACCAGCCCCTCGCGCCCCTCGGCCGCCTGCGTGAGCCGCTGGCCGAGCGCCAGGCCGAGGCGGGCGAGGACGGCCATCGCCTCGCTCTCGGGCAGGTCGAGAAGGCGCGGCATCGCGGCCGCGTCCGGCGGGATCGCACAGGGCTGCAGCCGCTCGCCCGAGAGCGTGATGCGCCGCCAGGTGACGCTGCCGGGCGTCGCGGCGATCGCCTCGTCACCGCGGTAGAGCACCGCCTGTTCGGCGTCGGAGACCTGGAGAAACACCGCCTCGTCACCGTCCTCGACGGGCAGGTCCATACGGAAATAGCCCTTGGCGTCGGCGCAGGTGAAGCGGCGCACGGCGCCGTCGGGGCGGATCGCGGCGACGGTCAGCTTGGCGGCGATCAGGTCCGCGTCGCCCAGCAGCAGGCCGTGCACGATCGCGGCCTCGGGCAGGCGGGCGACGGGCTCGATCTCGGCGGTGGTCACGGCCATGTCGAAGGCGGTCGCGGCGCCGATCTCGCGGGCGCGCGCCGTCTCCAGCGCGGCGATCACGGCGGTGTCCTCGGGCCGGCGAGCGCGGGCCAGCGCGATGCGCCGGGTGGCAGCACCGGTGCGCCCGGCCTGCAGGCGCACGGCATGGTCGAGGCCGATCACGCGCAGGCGGTCGGTCGCGGGGCCGAGGGCCGAGAACTCCTCGGTCAGCGTCTCGGGCGGGACGGGGGGTCTGACGGTCATGGGATCCTCCCTCAGCCGGTGGACAGCGTTGCCTGGGGCGCGGCGCCAAAGCCCGCGCCAAGCTGCGGCTCGGCCTCCTCGAAGGGCTGGCAGAGCGCGCTCGGCGCCCAGTGGCGGTTGTTCTGGTAGCCGACCACCGCGATGGCCGGCAGGCCGGTCGTCAGGATCCGCGGCTGCAGGTTGCCGCCATGGATGAAGCAGTGCGTGCCCTGGTTGTGGGTCGTGTCGTTGAAGAGCCCGTAGGTCAGCCCCGACAGGAAGGCGTTGAAGTACCCCTCCTTGAACCGGTTGCCCTGCATGCGCAGCGACCAGCCGATGGCCAGCGCGTTCGCCGCGACGAAGTCCAGCCCCATGTCGCAGTCGCTCTGGTTGTCGTTGATCGACACGTCGTCGAGGCTGAGGATCAGGATCGACGACAGCGTCAGCGTCACCGCGGGCGAGACGCTGTCGAGCACCACCTGGTTGTCGTTGAACATCACGTTGCCGTTCGCCAGCAGGCGGATGTCGTCGTTGAACCCCCCGGTGTCCTCCTGCGGCGGATCGACCAGGCCGAGGCCCGAGAAGCCGAGGAGCTGCAGGTAGATCTCGTTCGAGACGCCGAGGTTCAGGATCGCGACCGTCGCGCCGCCGAGCACGTCCAGCAGCGCCAGAAGCGGGTTCTGGCTGGCGCGCGTCGTGTCGACCGGCGGAGCCGCAGCGACGCCGGTGTTGAAGCGCGAGGACTGCGCGCCGGGCACGGGCACGCGGCCGAGGCTGTTCGAGCCATGCGCCGTCAGCCGGTTGCCATGCACCATCATCGGACCGACGCCGACGACGGTCAGCGCCCGCCCCTCGCGCGCGACGACGGTATTGTCCTCGATCACCGCCGCCGCGGCGCCGTCCTGGCGCGCCTGCGCCTGCTCGCGGTCGAAGACGGTGGTGACGAAATCGACGCCGGGGCGCACGAGGGCGAGCAGGATGCCGCCCTGGCGCCCCGCCTGTCCCTGCGTCTCGAGCGTCGCGATCCGGCCGTTGTCGCGGATGTGGTTGCGGGTGATCGCGACGGCCGTCGCGTCCAGCGCGAAGACCCCGCAGACCGGGCTGTCATGCGTGGTGGCGAGGCCGGTGATGCGGTTGTCGCGGATCGCGATCTCCTCGCCCACCGCCAGGGTGATGCCGCCAAAGGCCACGATCTCGCGCAGCGCGTCGGTCAGCCCCCGCACGGGCAGGCCCATGCAGTCGAGGATCTCGTTGCCCTCGATGCGCAGGCGATCGGTGACGATGGCGTCCTCCTCGCCCGCCGGGTCGAACCAGAAGGCGACGGTGATGCCGCTGGACCCCATGTCCCGGATCCGGTTCTTGAGGATGCGGCAGTCGACCACCGGGCCGTCCGAGACCGGGACCAGCGGGTTGCCGTCATCATCGTTGCCGGGGGGCTGCGGACGGGGCGTGATCTCGGGGCAGTCGTCGTCGGCCAGCGTCAGCCAGCTGGCGTAGAGAGGCGAGGCCTCGAGCAGGGTGTAGTGGCCGATCAGGCGGTCGGGGTCGATGGTCACCGCACGGGGCTGGAAGTCGATCGAGCCGAGCGCGATGCCCGGGCCGTTGCCGCCGCGGATCAGGCAGTCCTCGATCGCGACATCGGTGCTGTCGCCGCCCACCTGCACACCGCCGAGCGCGGTCAGGGCCGCGCCCCGTCCCGGCTGCGTCTCGACGCTGGTGCGCAGCATCGCCATCACGTTGCCGGCCATGAAGACCGCCGGCTCGACGGGCACGCCCTGCCCGATCTGCCGACGCTCGAGCGGGCCGGTGCGGATGCGGCAGTCGACGATGCGCAGCCCCTCGACCCGGGTGGCGAAGATCGCGCCGCGGTCGCGGGCGGCAAGCTCGAGATGCTCGAGCAGCAGTGCCGAGGAGCGGCGGGCCGCGATATGGCGTGTGGTCCGGCTCTCGACGGCGAAGTCGCGGAGCGTGATGCGGCTTGAGCGGGTGATGGCGATGACCGGCGCGGTCTGGCCGGGCGCCGGGACCAGCAGGCTGCGCCGCCCGCAGCCCTGGATCGTCACCTCGTCGCGCCCGGTGATCTCGGCCTGCGCGACATGGACGCCGGGCAGCAGGCAGACGCGCCCGCCCTGGGGCGGCAGGCTGTCGATGGCCGCCTGCAGGTCGGTCGTGTCGCCCATCGAGGTCGTGCCGTCGCCGACATGGACGGTGCAGCAGGTCTCGACCTCGCAGAGCTTGCGGAAACGGTGGCGGCAGTCGGTCGTGGTGGCCGCCAGGTTGCCCGCCGCGTCCGTCGCCCAGGTGACGAGGCCGAGCGAGGCGTAGAAGCGCCTGGGCCCGAAGGGGGCGGCGGCGTCCAGCAGCCGCCAGGGCACCACGCGGTCGGGCGTGTTGGGCCGCGCCGCCGCCAGCCACCAGTCGCCGGGCAGGCCGAAGGTCGCGAAGGTGAGCTCGAGCCCCGTGCCCGGCAGCACCACCGGCACGCCGGGCTGGAACGGGTGGTCCAGCGTCGCGCCGTCCCCGGGCCCCGGCTGCCAGACGCGGAGGTAGAGGTAGCGCTGTTCCTCGACCGGGTCGCGGGGGCTGAGGATCGGGTCCCGCGCGGGCGAGCCCAGCCAGTCGAGCATCGCCCCCGGCACCGCCGGCGCCACGCGCAGCGTCGCCGTGCCGGGGTCGTAGGCGGCGGTGACGCGGGCGAGGTGGCCCGTGGGTGCCGCGATCTTCTCCAGCGTCTGCAGCAGCGCGCCCCAGGGGACGACCTCGACCACGGCCTCCTCCAGCGGGAAGAGCTGCGGGTCGGCGGGGCGCGTCAGGAACCGGATCTCGACCGAGCCATCGGGTGCCAGCACCGGGTCGCTCACCTGCACGCGGTAGAGCGGCGCGGCGTTGTCATAGGCCCAGAGGAAGCGGTCCGCGCGCGTCAGCTGCACCCGGATCGCCTGGTTCTCGGCACCGAGATAGCCTTGGCTGACCCGCGGCTGGCAGAGATCGGCCGTGGGTCCGGGGCCGGAAAAGCCGACCGTCAGCCGCGCCTTGGAGCGGACCTCGCAGGTCACGGGGTCGAAGGCGTGGGGCGTGTTGGTCGTGTCGCCGGGCGCCGGCGCCGTGACCGCGGCCTCCATGGCCGCGCCGGCCGCGGTACAGTCGGCCACCGTGTCGGGCAGGACGCGGATGCGGCGGATGGGCCGGGCGCGTGTCGAGGTGTCGGGCCCGCCCAGCGCGCGCTCGCGGATCTCCCGGTCCTCGACCGCCGTGACGGTCTGCTCGAAGAGCTCGAGATAGACGAGATCGGTGCGCCCCGCGGCCGGCGCGGGCGGCAGCGCGTCGCGATCCTCGCCCGTCAGCTGCAGCCAGTCGGCCTGCGACAGCAGCGTCTCCGGCGCCCCCGTCCAGTCGTGCAGCTCGCCGCCGAGGAGGAAGGAGCCCACCTCGAGCGTCACGTCATAGGTGGCGGTGCCGTTGGGCTCCACGGTCTCGGCCGTCGCGGGGATGGCGCCGCTCAGGCGGAAGCCGTCATTGGTCGAGCCGTGGCCGCAGACCAGGTCGGCCAGCAGGCGTCGGCGCCGTTCCGCCTCGATGCGCCCGGCCTCGTTCCAGTCGGTATCGGTGATGACGCGGCCCTGTTGAAGGCCGACGCCGCCATAGCGCTGGCGCGGATCGAACAGATACGCCGAGATATCGCCGGTCATGGGAACTCTCCTCGCCTCATGTCTCGAACACCTGCTGGGCGATCAGGCCGAAGGGCAGGAACTCACGGGTCTTGGCCTCGAGGTCCGCGGTGCGCAGCGCCAGGAGGCGGCGGTTGAAGACGCCCATCTCGGCGCGGTTCTCGCCCCCGGTCAGGATCGCGGGCGGCGCGGTGGGCGAGAGCTGGGCATAGGCCCCGTCGCCGAGACGGCGCGACACGAAGGCATGCGCCGGGATCGCAGGCGCGATCACGTGGCTCTCGTACTGGCGCGGCAGGCGGCGGTCGGGATGCGCGTCGGTGGCCGAAAAGCGGAAACAGCCCGACTGGTTGTCGGTGACGCGGACGAGACCCGCGACGATCGTGTCGCTGGCGTCGAGGCGGTTGACGGTGACGTCGCCGAACACCGTCGAGCGCAGGATCTCGACCGCGGCAATTCGGCTTGTGATCGCCGGCGTCGCGGGGTCGATCGACTGGACGATGCTGTCGCAGACGGTGATCTGACGCGCCGAGCAGGGATCGCCCGTCTCCGTCGCCTCGGCGATCGGACCGGTGATGCAGCGGTCGATCAGCAGGCGGTCGACCTGGCCCCGGATCTCCAGCGTGACGGCGGGGATCGGGGTGCAGGCCAGCGGGTCGGTGCGCGCCTGCTCACCGCCCGGGTCCAGCGTGCAGTGGCGGATCACGACGCGGCCGAAATGCCCGTCGAGGACGAGGCGGGCGGGCACCACCGGGCATGGGTCGCTCGCCGCGGCGAGGGGCACGGGCGCGAGATCGGGCCGGATGCCGAGCCAGAGCCCGTCGAGGACGAGATCGCGCGGCCCCTCGCCGGCGTCGATGGTCACCGCGGGATCGGCCTCGGGCGCGTCGAGGCGGATGTAGGGGCGCTCGCCATCCGCCGCCTCGACCGCGAGATCGCCGGTCAGCACCCAGGGGCCCGCGGGGACATAGGTCTTGCTCGTGGGTACGCGGACGGTGCCCGTCGCTGGCAGCGCCGTGCCCGCGACAGGCCCCGGATCGGTGAAGAACCCGTCCGGATCGACGGCGCCCGCCGGCCAAGTGTCCGTGACCTCGGCATCGCCCGCCAGCGCCGCGGCGCGGTCGAAGGGGCCGGCGCCGACGGGGGCGACGAGACCCACGTGGTGGCGGAGCGCGAAGAGCGCCTCGCCGTCCGCGACCGGTTCGGGCAGCCAGACGCGGCCCCGCGCCGGGTCGACCAGCGCGCGGCGGTCGTCCTCGACCGTCACGCCCGCGGCCCAGGTGGCGAGATCGGCG
>JBCBPG010000128.1:0-8443 GCA_039820865.1 Pseudomonadota bacterium | reverse complement strand
CGGACGTGGAATTGGCAACCTAAGCGTGTGAGATCCGGGTGCCTCAGGGCCGGAGCATGGTAGTCTGCGACCGTTGATTTGTGGGGAGCGAGCGCTGTGAACGCAGTCAGATCCATTTTCGTCGCCGGGGCGCTGGCCGCGGTGGCGGCACTGCCGAACCCTGGTCACGCCACCGGGGCTGCGGTGGAGGTGCGTGTCGATCGCGGCCAACCCGCGATGGCCGGGCTCGAGGCGCTGGTCGCGCGAGCCGGCGATACCGCCCTGACGGCCTTCTATCGCGAGCGGAGTTTCGCGCCCGTCTGGTCCAAGGGTGCGGGGGTGTTCGCGCCGACGCGGGCGCGGGCGCTGCAGGAGGCGGTGCGCGCCTCGGCCGATCACGCGCTGCCCATGCGCCGCTTCCGGCCTGACGATCTCGCGGCGGCGCTGGACCGTCCGTGGGATGCGGAGGCGGAGCTTCTCTTCACCACGGTCTATCTCGACTATGCCCGGGCGGTGAACTCCGGTGCGCTCGAGCCGCGCAAGCTCGACCGGATGATCCGCGTCCGGCCGGTGCGCCCGGAGCCTGCGGTGCTGCTGGGGAACCTGGTGCGCGCGGTGGATGTCGGCGCACACCTCGCCGGGCTGATGCCCAAGGATCCGGCCTATGGCACGCTGGTCGCGCGGCTGGCCGAGCTTCGGGCGGCGGCCGGGCGGCCGGACGCCTGGGGCCCGCGCCTCAGCAAGGGCGCGACGCTGCGCGAGGGCGACCGCGGGTCGCGCGTGGCCATGCTGCGGGCGCGCCTCGAGGCGATGGGCGATCTGCCGGCCGCGCCGGCGGTGCCTGGGGGCGAGGCCGCGCTGGTCGCGACCGCGGGCGAGGTCGTGGCCCCGGCCGTGGCGGCCGAGCGGTTCGATGCCGGGCTGGCCGAGGCGGTGCGTCGCTTCCAGGCGCGCCACGGGCTCAACGAGGACGGTGTGGTCGGCCCTGCGACGCGGGAGGCGCTCAACACCGGCCCGGCCGAGCGGGCGCGCCAGGTGGCCGTCAACCTCGAGCGCATCCGCTGGAACCACACCCGTCTCGTCGGCGACCGCATCCAGGTGAACCTGCCTGACTTCCGCGTCGACGTGATCGAGGATGGCGCGGTCGCCTTCACCAGCCGCACCGTGATCGGCAAGTACCGCCACCAGACGGTCGAGTTCTCCGACACCATGGAGCACATGGTGGTGAACCCGACCTGGCACGTCCCGATGTCGATCGCGCGCAACGAGATCCTGCCCAAGCTGCGCGAGAACCCCTACTATCTCGAGGAGCGGAACATGTCGCTGGTCGGCGCCGAGGATCCGGCGCTGATCGACTGGACCACGGTGAACGCGGCCGACTTCCCCGGCCGCATCCGCCAGGCACCCGGGCCCGGCAACGCGCTTGGCCGGGTCAAGTTCATGTTCCCCAACGACTATGCCATCTACCTGCACGACACGCCGCAGCGGGGCCTGTTCCGGCGCGACAACCGCGCCTACAGCCATGGCTGCGTGCGGGTCGAGAAGCCGCTGGAGCTGGCCTACGCGCTGCTCTCGGGCCAGGTCGACGATCCCGAGCGGTCGTTCCGGCGCTGGCGGAACACGGGGCGCGAGATCTATGTGGTGCTGGACCAGCCCCGGCCGGTGCACCTGATCTACCGCACCGCCTTCGATACGGCCGAGGGTCTGCCGGCCTATCGCCGCGACGTCTACCGCCGCGATGCGCTCGTGGCCGAGGCGCTGGAGAAGGCCGGGGCCGAGCTGCCCGAGACCTGAGGCCCGACCCGGGGTGGGTGCCCGCGCCCGTCCCGCAGGGCACGGGCGTCGCGTTTCGGCGCCTTGCATCGCCCGGGCGGCGCCGATACGAGAGGCCGCCCGAGTGTCGCAGCCGAGCGCCATGACCCAGACGATTGCCGCCATAGCCGCCGCCACGGGGCTCGACGCCGCCGGCGACACCGCCGTGCTGGTCGAGCGCCCCGCCGAGCCCGCCGCCGCCGGTCCCGCCGACCTGGCGCTGGCGATGGCGCCGAAGTATGCGGAGGCGCTGCGGGCGGGCAGGGCGCGGGCCGCCGTGCTCTGGCCCGGGGCCGACTGGCAGGCGCTCGGGCTCGAGGCGGCGCTCTTCGCACCGCGCGCGCGGCGGGCGCTGGCCGGCATCACCACCCATTTCGCCCCGCCGATCGACCTCGACCCCGGCGTGCACCCAACGGCCGTCATCGCGCCGGACGCGGTGATCGGCGCGGATGCCTGGATCGGGCCCTACGCCGTCGTCCGTCCCGGCGCCCAGCTGGGCGAGGGGTCGCGGATCGGCGCCCATGCGAGCATCGGCGCAGGCGCGGTGCTGGGCGCGGGCGTCATCCTCTGGCCCGGCGTGCGCATCGGGCATGGCTGCGTGCTGGGCGACGGGGTCGCGGTGCAGGCCAATGCCGTGATCGGCGGCGACGGCTTCAGCTATGTCACGCCCGAGCCCGGCGCCGTCGAGGCGGCCAAGGCCACGGGTCGTGTCGACGAGGAGGCGCGCAATACCGCCTATCTCCGCATTGCCTCGCTCGGCCGCGTGGTGCTGGGCGCGGGCGTCGAGGTCGGTGCCGGTACCTGCATCGACCGCGGCACCATCATCGACACGACCGTAGGTGCGGGCACCAAGATCGACAGCCTGGTGATGGTCGGCCACAACGTTCGGATCGGCGAGACCTGTCTCGTCTGCGGCCATGTCGGGCTCGCAGGCTCGTGCAGCGTCGGCGACCGCACGGTTCTGGGCGGCAAGGTGGGCGTGGGCGATCATCTGCACATCGGCGCCGACTGCGTGCTGGCCGGCGGTACCTTGGTCGCGCAGCACATCCCCGACGGCAGCGTCATGATGGGCATACCGGCCAAGTCGCGGGCCGAGCAGATGCGGGAACTGATGGCGCTCAAGCGGGTACCGAAACTGATCGAGCATATGCGCGAGGTCCGCGCCAAGCTCGGGCTTTAACGGGCCGGGGGCTGTGCTAGGAAGGCGGGCCCCGACCGGCCGACAGGCTGGCAGGGAGCTCCAGGACCGCGCCGAGGGACGGCGCCGAGGGGAGGGGACGGATGAGTGACGATGTGGCCGATCGCGTCGTGGCGATCATCGCCGAGCAGGCCATGGTCGAGCCCGAGACGGTCACCCGCGAGACGACGGTGGAGGATCTCGGGCTGGACAGCCTCTCGATGGTCGAGGTGGTGTTCGGGATCGAGGAAGCCTTCGACATCTCGGTGCCCTTCAACGCCAACGACCCCGCAGCCTCCGAGTTCGATATCGGCACGGTGGGCAAGATCGTCGACGGCGTGAAACAGCTGATCGCCGAGAAGACCTGATGCGCCGTGTCGTCGTCACCGGCCTCGGGGTCGTCTCGGCCCTCGGGGTCGGGCGCGAGGCGCATTTCGAGGGACTGGCGGAGGGGCGCAACGGCATCGGGCCGATCGAGCGGATCGATCCTTCGCGGCTGATGATCAAGATCGCGGGCGAGGCCAAGGGCTTCGAGGGCACCGAGCGTTTCGACCGCCAGCAGCTCGCCCTCTACGACCGCATCACCCAGATGGCGCTGGTCGCGGCGGACGAGGCGATCGGCCAGTCGGGCGTCGATTTCGCGGCCGATGGCGGGCGGCTCGGCACCCGCACGGCGGTGATCATCGCGACCGCCATGGGCGGGCTGCATACGCAGGACGAGAACTACCGCATCGTCTACGAGGAGGGGAAGAACCGGGTTCACCCCTTCATCATCCCCCGCCTCATGGCCAATGCGCCGGTCAGCCAGGTCTCGATGGCGCATGGCCTGCGCGGGCCGTCCTGGTCGGTCGCCACGGCCTGCGCGTCGTCCAACCACGCGATCGGCCAGGCCTTCCAGCTGGTGCGCTCCGGCGCGGCCGAGGCGGCGGTGACGGGCGGCACGGAGAGCGTGCTCTGCTTCGGCGGGATCAAGGCCTGGGAGGGCCTGCGCGTGATGAGCAAGGACGGCTGCCGGCCGTTCTCGAAGACGCGCAACGGCATGGTCCTGGGCGAGGGGTGCGCGATCCTGGTGCTCGAGGAGCTGGAGGCCGCCAAGGCGCGCGGTGCCGTGATCCTGGGCGAGATCGTGGGCGCGGGCGCGACGGCCGATGCGGCGGACATCGTGGCCCCGGCGGTCGAGGGGGCGTCCTCGGCCATGCGCATCGCGCTCGAGGACGCGCGGATGAACCCGTCGGAGGTCGACTACATCAACGCCCACGGCACGGCGACGGCGCTCAACGACCGGACCGAGGCGGCAGCGATCCGGCAGGCGCTGGGCGAGCATGCCGAGGAGGTCATGGTCTCGTCCACCAAGTCGATGCATGGCCATGCGATCGGGGCGGCGGGCGCGCTGGAGGCGGCGGCCTGCCTGATGGCCCTCGGCCGCGGCGTTGTGGCGCCGACGATCAACCACGAGGAGCACGACCCCGAGATCGGGCTCGACGTGGTGCCGAACCAGGCGCGCGAGGCACGGGTCGACGCCGCCCTCTCCAATGCCTTCGCCTTCGGCGGCCTCAACGCCGTCCTCGCCTTCCGCGCCTGGCGAGGCTGAGCGCCCGCGCCCGCCAGGGACGACCCCGATGCGCGAGCCGCTGCATCCATGGGCCCGAAAGGCGCCAGGGGCGAGGGGCTGTCCGGGTCGGCACCGGGTGGCGCGGCCCGGCCGTCAGCGCGCCGGCCCTGGCGGGGCCGCCCGTGGCACCGCGACACCGATCAGGCAGTCGCGCGTCACCAGGCTGGCCAGCTGCGCCGCCGACCATCCCGCCGTGCCCTCCGGCCTGCGGGGCAGGACGAGATAGCGCATGTCCGCGGTGCTGTCGTGAACCCGCACCTCGGTGCTCTCGGGCAGGATTAGGCCGAACTCCGACAGCACCGCTCTTGGCTCGCGCACGGCGCGCGAGCGGTAGGAGCGGCTCACATACCATGACGGCGGCTGGCCGAGGAGCGAGCGCGGGTAGCAGGAGCAGAGCGTGCAGACCACGAGGTTGTGCAGATCCGCCCGGTTCTCGAGCACGATGAGATCCGCCTCGGCCACCGTGTAGCCGAGCGATCCCACCGCCGGCCTGGCGTCCGCGAGCAGACGCCGTCGAAACGCGTCGTCCGTCCAGGCGGTGGCGACGACATGCGCGCCCGCTTGCGTTCCGGCGCTCTCCATCTTCTCGACCTGCCGGCGCAGCGCGGCCGGGTCCACATGCCCCTTCTCGATCAGGAGCGAGCGCAGCGCCCGGTAGGTGAGCAGCGCCGGGTCGTGGCGGTCGTCGTCATCCCGGAAGACGTCGTGGTCGTGATCATGGGGCACGGGCATCCTCCCCGATGGGCTCGAGCCAGGGTTCGTAGAGCTCGATGTCCAGGCTGTCGGTCACGGGTCCGGCATACGCCGCCCAGATCTCGGCCTGGCGAAACCGCACGCGGTAGAGCGGCACGCGCGGCGCGGCGCGGTCGCCATAGGCCAGGCGCTCCGGGTCCTGGTGGGCGCCGCAGTAGCGTTCGATGACGCCGGTCCGGCCGCGGATGTAGCGGGGCGTGCGGTAATGGGTGGCGACAGGGCGGTCGCGCACGCGCACCCGCTCGCCGACGGCGAAGGCGCTCACGCGCCGTCTCCCGTCGCGGCGGGGCCGGCGGTGGCGAGGTCCGCCTTGCGGGCCTCTATCTCGCCCCGCGTGAGGACCCCCTTCTCCACCAGCAGCACCGCCATCGCCTCGATCCGACGCGCGAAGAAGCCCGCGTCATACGTGTCCTGGGGCAGGTCCTCCATCGCGCGGCGAAGCTCGTCGAGGCTCACATGCGCGCCCATCACCTTGCGCAGGGCATCCGATTCCTGCTCCCAGTGCTTCACCGGCACCGCCTCGGTGGGCACCGCGCCGGCCCGATCGCCGCCGATATCGTTCTTGCGATGCGCCATCTGTCCAATCCCGCGCCACTCGATCTGCGCGTACGGGAGGCAGCCGGGCCACGCCGCCCAATGCCCTACCATTCGCACCACCCCGGCCTTAGCATGCCAGGACAGAGAGCCGAAGCCACGGGGTGGGAGACCCGGTCGTCATGCGTGTCACCGACGCCTTCGACGCCCTGACCGGCGAGATGACGGACGCCTGCATCGCCTGTGGCGCCTGTTTCGAGGCCTGCCCGATCACCCCGGATGCGGGCCTCGAGGGCGCGGATGGCGAGGCGGTGACGGCGGGCATTCTCCGGATCATCGCCGAGGGTCGCGCGGCGGATGCCGCCCACCGCTGGGCGAATGCCTGCGTGCTCAGCGGCGACTGCATCGCGGCCTGCGATCATGGCGTGAACCCGCGCCTTCTCCTCTCCATGGCCCGCATGGCCGAGAAGCGCACGGCCGAGCCCGAGGCCGCCCGGCGCCGGGCCGGGGTGGGCGCCTTCTCGCGCCTCTCCAAGGATGTGCGGGTCATGAGCCGGATGCAGCTGGGCGAGGCGGACCTTGCGCGCCTCGCCCCCGCGCACCGGCCGGCCGACGCGCCCGCACCGGCGGTGATCTTCTACACCGGCTGCAACGTCTGGAAGACGCCGCATATCGCGCTGCTCTGCCTCGATATCCTCGACCTCCTCGGCATCGACCATGCCGTGATGGGCGGGACCGCGCACTGCTGCGGCATCCTGCAGACCCGCGCGGCGGATATCGAGGCGGCGGGGCGCATGGGCTTCTCGACGCTGGAGAAATTCGCCGCGACCGGGGCGAGCGAGGTGCTGGCCTGGTGCCCGTCCTGCTTCGTGCAGTTCAGCGAGACCACGATCCCCACCTACGAGCGGACGGGCGGGCAGGCGCCCGTCGACATGACCCCCTTCATGCTGTTCCTCGAGGCGAGGCTCGACGCGCTCCGCCCGCATCTGGTGCACCGCGTGCCCATGCGCGTGGCGCTGCACGGCCATCGCGGCGTGGCGGGCGTGCCGGAGGCGGCGCGGCGGCTGCTGGCGGCGACACCGGGGGTCGAGGTGGTGGATCTCGGCCTCGACGACGCGGGGCTCATGAGCAATTCGTTCAAGGCGCTGCCCGACTATCGCCGCCGCCACCAGGCGGGCGAGCTGGCGGCGGCGGCCGCGGCGGGCGTCGATGCCCTGGTGGCCGTGTATCATGCCGATCACCGCGAGCTTTCGGCCCATGAACGCGACTGGCCGTTCCGGGTGCTGAACGTGCTCGACGTGGTGGGCGCGGGCCTCGGCCTTGCGCGCGAGGACGACTACAAGCGTCTCAAGATCACCCAGGACGTCGACGCCATCCTCGAGGACTGCGGTGCGCGGCTTGCCGCCTGGGGCATCGATGCCGAGACCGCCCGGCCGATCCTCGAGGACGCGTTCCTGGGCGACCAGCCCCTGGCGCTGCGGGATTGATCCGTCGCCCTGCCAGACGGTGAATCGCCAGCCTTATCAAAGTGATGATTAAACGGGCGCCGGCTAAGGCGCTAGAATTGAACGTGATTTCCAGAGAACCCGCTTGTTTGCCGGCGCAAACTATGCCCCAGTATGACCACAATCATGCACATCCAGCAGTTTGCACAAGGAGTGGGCAATGGGACTTCGCACCTGGATCGGACGGGCCGCAGCGCTCGGCATGGCCACCTCGATCGCCGCCGTCGCCGGCCTGGCGGGCGCCGGGGAGGCGTATCCCAGCAAGCCCGTGCAGCTGGTGGTGGGCTTCGGCCCGGGTGGCCCCTCGGGCATCGCCGCGCGCTTCATGCAGAAGCGCTTCGAGGCGGTGACAGGCCAGGAACTGGTGATCATCAACAAGCCCGGTGCCGGCGGTGCCAAGGCCTGGTCGCAGATCGATCAGGACCCGCCCGACGGCTATCACCTGACGCTGCTGAACTTTCCGCACACGGTGCTTCAGCCCATCGCCCGCGGCGCCAATGCCGGCTACACCGACGCGGTGATCCACCCGGTGCTCTACTACACCTCGGTGCCGCAGGTGCTGGCGGTACGCGCCGAGAGCCCGTTCCAGACCTTCGATGAGATCCTCGAGGCGATGAAGGCAGCACCCGGCACCATCACCATCGCGGGCACGGGGATCGGCGGCTCGAACCACTCGGCCTTCTACAAGTTCGAGGAGGCGGCGGGCGTCTCGGGCGCCTACGTGCCCTTCAAGGACACCTCCTCGACCATCACGGCGCTGAAGAGCGGGGCGGTCGACGCCGCCTGGACCTTCACCACCCAGGGCGTGAAGGACGGCGATGCGATCCGCATGCTGGCCATCGCCTCGGAGGAGCGCATGCCCCTCTTCCCCGACCTGCCCACCATGGGCGAGCTCGGCTACCCCATGATCGACAAGGCATGGTGGAGCGTCGGCGTGCCGCCGGGCACCCCGGACGCGCTGCGCGCGCAGGTGGCCGAAACCTTCGCCAGCGTCGTGACCGACGAGACGGTGGCGGCGGACATGCGGAACGGCGGCTACGTGCCCATGCTGGTGCCCTTCCCCGAGAGCGT
>JBCBPG010000127.1:0-8445 GCA_039820865.1 Pseudomonadota bacterium | reverse complement strand
GCGGGGCCGATGACGGGCAGCCGCGTGACGGTCAACCCGCTGGTGCATTGCGGCGCCTGCGATGCCTGCCTCAGGGGCCGGGAGAACCTCTGCCCGCACCGCCAGATCATCTCGATGCCGCCGCGCGAGGGCGCCTTCGCCGAGTATGTCGCGATGCCGCCCGCGAACCTCGTCGCGATCCCCGAGGGTGTGTCGACCGCCCGCGCCGCGTTGGCCGAGCCGCTGGCCTGCGGCTGGCATGCCGTGCGCCTCGGCGCGGGGCAGCTGGACCGCCCGCTGGCCGAAGCGCGCTGCCTGGTCTTCGGTGGCGGCGCCATCGGCCTCGGCGCGGCGCTGGTGCTGGCGGCCAGGGGGGCGGGCGAGATCTGGCTCGCCGAGCCCCATGCCGGCCGCCGCGCCATCGCCGCCGCCGCGGGCCCGTTCCACGCCATCGACCCCGCGAGCGCGCTGCCCGAGGGGGTCGATCTCGTCATCGACGGTGTGGGCATCGAGGCGACCCGCGCCGCCGCCTCCGCCGCCGTCCGCCCGGGCGGCGCGATCCTGCACGTGGGCCTTGGCTCCGGCACGGGCGGGCTCGACATCCGCCGCATGACGCTCCAGGAGATCACCTTCACCGGGACCTACACCTACACGCCGGCCGATTTCCGACAGACCGCCGCGGCGATCTTCGACGGCAGCCTCGGCCCCCTCGACTGGCCCGAGGCCCGTCCGCTGGCCGACGGCGCCGCGGCCTTCGACGCCATCGCCGCCGGCCAGGTCGCCGCCCCGAAACTCCTGCTGGTCCCCTGATCGCCCGATCGCCGGGGAGGACGTGCGGCGTCACTCCCCGTCTCCCGGTGGCGCGATCGGGCTCCCGCTCCCTCCCTGCGCAGGTTTCTTAATGTGGTATCAAGAAGTTCGTCTCATGCACCTTCAACACTGTCGCGAATGCGATCAGACAGAGGACCGTCATTTCCGACGCCTCAGTGTCTCTACACAAGACCGGAACCTATGCGAACGAACCAGTGCCTTGAGTGGAACATTCGGAGCATCAACAACGACAAAGCAGTAGTCATTGATAAAGCCGTCTACAGCAATGGATTGAATTTTTTGCTGCCAGACTCTGTTTCCCTGATCTTCACCAGACCACAAGGGCACGCCAGCATCACTCAACGCTGACCTTCTCCCTGTATAGCCGTCGTGATGCGCGTCAGTCTGGGCACAGGTGAGTGACCAGAAAAAGAACACGTGAAGGTTGCCACCTTTCTGAGGGGGTTATCGAGGTGTTCAGGGTCTTGGTCCCATCCTGACGCGGGTGGGCAGGGGCCCCGCTCAGCCCGCGGCGATCTCGGTATAGTTGCCCTTCACGCGCTCCTTGGTCGGGTCGAAATGGGGGAAGCGGGTGACGGTTGCGGCGAGGCGCTTCTGCTGACCGTCGAGCTGGGCGATCTCGATCGGTGTGCCGGGCTCGGCCACCGTGACGTCGGCGCGGGCAAGCGCGATGACGCGGCCGAGGATGGGGGAGCGCATAGCGGAGGTGACCTCACCGACCTGCGCACGGCCGACCATCAGGCCGTCGCCCGTGGCGGGGACCACGCCGCCTTCCACGTCGATGCCGACGAGGCGGCGCTGGGGGCTGGCCTTGCGCCGCTCCAGCGCCGCGCGGCCGATGAAATCGTCGGTCTTGGACTTGAGCGGTACGGTGAAGCCGATGCCGGCCTCGTAGGGGTCGGTCTGGTCGGAGAACTCGTAGCCCGCGAAGATGAGCCCCGCCTCGATGCGCAGCATGTTGAGCGCGGTGAGCCCGAGCGGCACCATGCCCTGCGGCGCGCCAGCGGCCCAGATCGCGTCGAACACCGTCACGGCGTCGCGCGGATGGCAGAAGACCTCGTAGCCGAGCTCGCCCGAATAGCCGGTGCGGCTGACCACCACCGCGGGCCCATGGAAATCGCCGATCCGGCCCACGGTGAAGCGGAACCAGCCAAGCTCCTCGATGGTCGGCCGGGTGCCGGGCGTCCAGAGGACCTCGCCGAGGATCGCGCGCGAGCGCGGGCCCTGGACGGCCACGTTGCAGAGCTGGTCGGTCGAGTTGCGGACCCAGGCATTCATGCCGCGCTCGACCGCCTGCTGGCGCAGCCACAGCCCCGAGGCGTCGTTGCCGCCGACCCAGCGGAAGTTCGTGTCGCCGAGGCGGAAGACCGTGCCGTCGTCGATCATCCCGCCATGCTCGTAGCACATCGCCGTGTAGACCACCTGGCCGACCGCCAGCCGGCGCATGTCGCGCGTCACGGCGAGCTGCATCAGGTCCTCGGCATCGGGCCCCGTGACCTCGTATTTGCGGAGCGGCGAGAGGTCCATGATCGCGGCTCTCTCGCGACAGGCCCAGTACTCGGCGATCGCGCCCTCGCGCGTCTCGCCCGCGAGCCAGTAGCCGCCATACTCGGCGAAGTCGCGGGTGTGGCGGGCGAAACAGGGGTGAAAGCCTGTCTCCTTGGTCTCGGTCACGTCGGCCTCCGGGGTCTTGCGCCAGCCGACCGAGCGGCGGAAATCCTCGCCCGCGCCATAGGTGCGGACCTGGATGTCGGTCGGGTTCCAGCCGTTGGCCGGGTCGATGTCGCAGGGGCAGGCGGTCGAGACGCAGACGAGGTCGGTCAGCGCGCGGAGCAGCACGTAGTCGCCCGGCCGCGACCAGGGGTCGTCCATGCCGATGGCGTTGGTCTCGTCCAGCATGGTGTTGAAGAAGAAGTTGATCGCCGGCCAGCCGCCGCGCGGGCGAATGCTCCAGCGCGCGAGGTCGGCGTTCATGTTGTCCGAGCAGTTGACGTGGCCCGGGTAGCCCATGTCCTCGTAGTAGCGCGCCGTGCAGGCCAGGCCGAAGGTGTCGTGCCGGCCGCAGGTGTCCTGCACGATCTCGACCAGCGGCTCGTGGTCGATGCTGAAGTACTTGGAGTAGATGCCGGGGCCCGGATACAGGTTGCCCATCAGCGAGCGGCAGGTGGTGGGGTCGATCTCGCGCTCGAGCCCGCGATCGAGGGCGCGCTGGCTGAAGGCCTGGAAGTCCGAGCACTCGCGCCCCTGGACGTCGAGGATCTGGATGTACTGGCCGCGCCGGACCTCGTAGCCCGTCGCCTCGCCCGGCTGGATGTTGATATCGGCCAGCGGCTCGGCCAGTGGCGGCGGAGGCGCGAGGCCGCCCTTGGCAGCACAGGGGTTCGCGCGGCGGATGTAGAGGACCAGTTCGGTCGGCGCATCCTGCGCGTCGGGGGCCATCGCGCCGCCGGGGGCGCAGACGATCAGCAGGCCGTCCGACTGTGCGGTCAGGTCGGCGCGGTCGCCGGGGCGCGAGCCTTCGCCCAGCACCCGGGCGGCATCGGCGCGGCCGATATCGAAGCCGGCGGCATCCAGCGCCTTCAGAACGCGGCGACCGGACGGGTCGGCGGAGAGCGTCGCCTGCAGGCCCCCGGGCGTGCCGCGGCCGGCAAGGCCGATCATGCCGGCATCGGATCGGCCGTCGGGGGCGAAGAAGACCAGCTCGGCCGTCTGCAGCCCCTCGACATCCAGCACGCTGATCGCGTCGCCCGCCTCGACCCGTACCGCGCGCGAACCGCCGCCGGGGACGGGATGGCGCTCGGTCCCCTGGGGCAGGACGGGCAGGCCCGGGACCAGGACGCCCGCGCGCTCGTAGGGCGTCTCGAAGCGGGGGGTGATCGCCGGGACATCCATCGCGTCTTCCCTCAGACGAAGCCGAGCGCCCGCTGGCGCGCCGCCGCCCATCGGGTGATCAGGTGGTCGACCATCAGCCCCATGAACGCCACGCAGAGCCCCAGCACCAGCCCCTTGCCCACGTCGGTCGAGGAGAGGGCGCGCTGCATCTCCTGGCCGAGGTCCTGCGTGCCGATGAAGGCCGCGATGATCACCATGAAGAGCGAGAACATCACCGTCTGGTTCAGCCCCACCACGATGGTCGGCAGCGCCAGCGGGAGCCGCACGGACCAGAGCTTCTGGCGTGCCGTGGCGCCGGCCATGTCGGCCGCCTCGATCAGTTGGGGAGGCACGCCGCGCAGCCCCTCGATCGTGTAGCGCGTCATCGGGACCGCGCCGAAGATCACCACCGCGCCGATCGCCGCCACGTCGTTCACGCCGAAGAGCATGATGACGGGGATCAGGTAGATGAAGCTGGGGAAGGTCTGCGCCGTGTCGCAGGCCAGCAGCACGGCCCTGGCCCGCGCCTCGCGCGCCGCCGCCCAGATGCCGAGCGGCAGGCCGATGGCGGTGGCAAGGGCGACCGCGACGGTGACCATGTAGACGGTGATCATCGCCCGGTCCCACCAGCCCGAGAGCGCGATGAAGCCGAAGTAGCCGAGGCAGACGAGCGCCGAGCGCCGCCCCCCGATCGCCCAGCCGAGCGCCGCCAGCGCCATGAGCACGGCGGATGTCGGCAGCCACAGCAGCGCGTCGCGCAGCGGGATGAAGACCCAGACGATCAGGAACCAGCGCAGCCACTCGGTCACCGGGTTGATGGCGACGATGACCACGTCGACCACCGCGTCGATCCCGCCGGCTATCGAGAGCGACTGGCGACGCCCGATCTCGTAGGCCAGGTCCGTCGCCTGCGCGGCGGCGAAGGCGGCGGCGGTCAGCCCGACCCAGGCGCAGAGATGGGCGTGGCGACGCCACCAGGGCGTGCCGGACTCGTGATGCGTCGGCTGCTGCATCGCCCAGGCCTTGGAGCAGCGGTCGAGCAGCACGGCGAGCAGCACGATGGTGATCCCGATCTCGACGGACCGGCCGATCTTGAGCGCCTGGAGAAGCTGCAGGAGCTTCTGGCCGAGCCCCGGCATGCCGATGAAGCTGGCCAACACCACCATGGCGAGGCACTGCATGATGACCTGGTTGACGCCGACCAGGATCTCGGTCCGGGCCGAGGCGAGGCGGGTGTAGAGCAGCAGCTGCCAGCCGGTCGACCCGCACATGCGCCCGTTCTCGACCACCTCGGGCGGGACCTTGCGCAGGCCCAGGATCGTCATGCGGATCATCGGCGGCATGGCGAAGATCATGGTCACGATGGCGCCGGCCTTGGGGCCGACGCCGATGAAGACCACCACCGGGATCATGTAGGCGAAATGCGGCAGCGACTGCGCCACGTTGAGCAGCGGCGCCATCACGCGCTCGACCCCCGGCCGCGCCCAGGCCCAGGTGCCGAGCGCCAGGCCGAGCAGCACGGTGATGGGCGTGGCGACGATGATGACCGAGAGGGTCTCCATCGCCCATTTCCACTGTCCCATCAGCGCGATCCAGGTGAAGGTCCCGGCGCCGAGCAGCGCCAGCCGCCAGCCGCCCAGCGCATGGCCGATCACGCCCGCGGCGACGGCGACGACGGTCCAGGGCAGCGGTTCGAGGCGGGGCCAGCGGCGCTTGCCGTAGAGGATGTTGGCAGTGACGTCGAGCAGCCACTGCACCCCGTCCGCCACGGCGCGCGTGAGATGGATGAGGCCCAGTTCCTCCTTCTGGTCGAAGAGCCAGTTGATCGCGGTAGCGAAGGGGATGACGGCCCAGTCGGGCACGCGCATCAGCAGGGGAGGCAGCAGGTCGCGCCCGATCACCAGCGCCAGCGCCGCGACCAGCAGCATCTGCGCGACCGTGCGGTCGGAGAGCGCGGTACGGGGCGCGGTACCGGATGCGGGGCGGAGGGTGTCGGCGACGCTCATCGGCGCGACCCCGGCCGGGTGCGCCCTTCGCCTGCGCCGGGGGCGCCTCCGGCGATGCCTGCGGCGCACGTGACGATCATCGGGCCACCCCGAACAGGAGGTCGAGGGCGCGGGCGCGGTCGAGTGTGCCGATGATGGCACCATCCGGGCCAGCGACCGGCACCTCGGCGCGGGTATCGCCGGCGAGCTGGCGACCGATCTCGAGGATGGTGGCGCTGCCGGGGACGGGCGTGCCCTCCGGCGCCGCGCCGTTCAGCGGGCGCGCCATCGAGGCGGCATGCACGACGCGGGCCTTCTCCACGTCCTCGGTGAAGCGGGTGACGTAGTCGGTGGCCGGCGCCATCACGATCCGGTCCGGCGTGTCGCACTGCTCGACCACGCCGTCGCGCATGATGGCGATGCGGTCGGCCAGGCGCAGCGCCTCGTCGAAGTCGTGGGTGACGAAGACGATCGTCTTGCCGAGGAGCGCGCGCAGGCGGATGAACTCGTCCTGCATCTCGCGGCGGATCAGCGGGTCGAGCGCCGAGAAGGGCTCGTCCAGGAACCAGATATCGGGTTCGATGGCGAGCGAGCGGGCGATGCCGACACGCTGCTGCTGCCCGCCCGAGAGCTCGCGGGGGAAGTGCTCCTCGCGCCCCTCCAGTCCGACGAGGCGGATGACCTCCAGCGCCCGGGCGCGGCGGGTCGCGCGGTCCTGGCCGCGCATCTCCAGCGGGAAGGCGACGTTCTCCAGCACGGTGCGATGGGGCAGCAGGGCGAAGTTCTGGAACACCATGCCCATCTTGCGCCGGCGCAGGTCGATCAGCGCCTTCTCGTCCAGGGCGCCGAGCGCGCGGCCCTCGACGATCACCTCGCCGCCGGTGACCTCGATCAGGCGGGCCATGCAGCGGAGCAGGGTGGACTTGCCGGAGCCCGAGAGGCCCATGACGACCAGCAGTTCGCCCTCGGGGATGTCAAGGGACACGTCGCGCACGGCCGAGACATAGCCGGCGGCGGCCAGCGTCTCGGTGTCGGGCACGCGGCCGTCGAGGCCGGCGAGATAGCCCTCGGGATCGGGGCCGAAGAGCTTCCAGACGCCGCGGCAGGCGATGGCGGCGGCGGGGACGTCATGCGCCGCAGCCGCATCAGCGGCGGAGGCGTCGCTGGTCGCTGGCATCGCGGTCATCGGCGCTCCCGGAAGGCGTTGAGCCCCGGCCGGGAGGCCGGGGCAGGCATCGGGCCGGCGGGGGACCAGCCCCCGCCGGGGTCATGTCTCAGCTGGCGCTTTCGATCCAGGGACGCCAGGTGTCCTCGTTCCGCTCGAGCCACTCGGCCGCGGCCTCCTCGGGCTCCAGCTCCTCGATGTCGACCAGCTTGGCCATCTCGGCGATCTGCGGGTTGGTGAAGGAGATCTGCTCGAGCACGGCGTAGGCGCCCGGCCACTTCTCGGCCATGCCATCCCAGGCGGCCTTCTTGAGATAGCCGTCGGCCGGGTTGCCGCAGTCGTAGGCCATATCGGGGTTGGGCCCGCCCGCCGCCTCGTCCTTGCAGCCGTCGAAGTACTCGGGGAACTCGACGAACTCGCCCGGCCAGACCGCCTCGACGAAGTTGGGGGTCCAGTTGAAGATCACGACCGGCTTCTTGGTCTTCTCGGCGGCGGCGACCTCGGCCCAGAGGGCGGCGGCAGAGCCGGCATTGACCACGGTGAAGTTCATGTTGAGCGCCTCGACGCGCTCCTTGTCGTTCTTCAGCCAGTCGACCGGACCGCCGAGGAAGCGGCCCTTGTCGCCGGTCTCGGGCGTCGCGAACAGCGCGGCGCAGTCATTCAGCGCTTCCCAGGAGGGCAGGCCGGGGCAGGCCTCCTTGGTCCATTCAGGATACCACCAGTCCTCGCGCGTGACGGCGTCGTGCTCGCCCACGTCGACGATGCCGCCCTTTTCCAGCGCCGCCTCGAAGGCCGGGCCGAAGGCGCCTTCCCAGACTTCCAGCTCGAGCGTGACGTCGCCGAGGCGCACGCTCTCGTAGACCGCCTGGCTGTCGGTCGAGACGTATTCGACGTTCAGGCCCATCTCCTCGTAGATCTGGCCGACGACGTGGCTCATCACGATCTGCGAGGACCAGTTGTGGGTCGGGATGATGATCGGGTCGCCGCTGTCCGCGGCCAGCGCGGGGGCGGCGAGCAGGGTGGTGGCCAGGAGGGCCGCTAGGGTCTTCTTCATCTGTTGTCTCTCCTCTGTTGTCAGGGTCCGGCCCCGGATGTCCCCCGGTGACCGCCGTCTGTCGGACGACGTCTTGCGCGTCGCTTGCCCCGTTTCATGATCGCACCGTCTGTTCTGTCGTCGGTCGGCGCGGTGGTCTCCCTCGTTCGTCGTCCCTCGGTTCCGCTCGTCCTTCGTTCCGGGTCGCCTCAGGCCCCGTTCTGTCCTACCAGGCGGCCTCCAGCACCTCGCGCGCGCCCTGCGGCGTGACCGGCTGGGGGTTGCCCCCGGCCGTCGGGTCGTCGGGCGCCATGCGCGCGATGGTGTCGAAGGCGTCGCGCTCAACGTTCAGCTCGCGCAGCGTTCCGGGCAGCCCCACACCTTGTCGCACCCCGTCGATCCAGGCCGTGAAGGCGTCGAAGGAGGGGCGCAGTCCCAGATAGGCGGCCGCGCGCACGATCCGGTCCTCGATCACGGGGCGATTCCAGCGCAGCACCGCCGGCGTCAGCACCGCGTTGGTCGTGCCGTGATGGGTGTCGTAGAGCGCGCCGATCGGGTGCGACAGCGCGTGGATCGCGCCG
>JBCBPG010000126.1:0-8484 GCA_039820865.1 Pseudomonadota bacterium | reverse complement strand
CCGAGGCGCGGAGGTTGCGGATGCGGGCGAACTGCGGCGCGATCCCGTGCGTGTCGAGATCGAGCGCATAGGACAGCGTCATCTTCTCCTTCTGCAGCATGAGCATGAGCTTCGCCATGCCGAACATGATGAGGATGCAGGTGATGAAGATGACCCAGCCTTCCATCAGGTGGCTGAAGCCCATCGCATGCTCGATGCCGAACTGGTCGACCAGCACGCCGATCATGCCGATGCGCACCGAGTTCATGAAGACCGCGATCGGGGCGGCGGCCAGCAGCAGCACCGCCTTGTGCCAGATCGGCCCGCGATAGAGCGTCGCGAAGATGTAGGTGAAGCTCATGATCGGGAACATGTAGCGCAGGCCCGAGCAGGCATCGGCCACGTGCAGCTGGTAGGTCCCGAGATCGATGATGTTGCCGTCGAGATAGACCGGCACGTTGGCGAGCTGCACCAGCCAGACGCCGAACTCCGACGCGACAAAGCGGAGCGCGATCGACACCTTCCAGTACAGCAGCCCCGGCAGCGGCAGCATGAAGACGAGGTGCAGCACACCCGGCCAGAAGTGCTTGCCCGTGCGCCAGCCGAAGCTGACCAGCAGGATGCCCGCCACCCAGACGATGATCGAGTAGGCGACGACGTCCGGGATCCGCGCGAACTTGCCCAGAAGCGCCAGCGCCACCGCGAGGGCGATGACGATCACGCCCGGCCAGCGGTCGTTGATGGGTCCGGTGTTCACCGGCACGGTCTTGAGCTGGCGCAGGAACAGGAGGCCCGAGAGCACCGGGATCAGCGGCCCGTGGCTGTACTCGGCCAGCTGCCAGCTCTCGAACAGCGCCTCGAAGCCCTCGCGGAACACGATGAGCGCCAGCAGCAGGTTAAGGACGAGGATCGCCGGCCCCGTCATGTCCCCGCTGAACATGCCGCGCACGGCGTCCAGTCGCCCACGGTCCGTCGTCATCGCCATGCCCAGAACCCTGCCAGTACCCGCGGCCCGGAGGCCAAAATCCACCCACACTCAAGCCGCTTCCTGCCCCCACAGGAAAAAGCGTAGCGTAACGGCACGATAGGTGACCTGCCGCGACGCAGCAAGCACAAGACCACCAGTGCTGGGGCGTTCGTGCGTTGCAAACGTGATCGTGATTGCTTCATGTGCCTTCCGGGGACGGTAGCGAGGCGATTTCATGGCAATGCGTATACTTGCGACCGGCGGGGCCGGCTATGTCGGCAGCCACTGCCTGCGTCGTTTCAGAGCATCCGGCCACCATGTCGTGGCCCTCGATGACCTGGGCGAGGGCAATGCCGCGGCCGTCGGTGACGCGCCCCTGGTCGTCGCCGACATCCGCGACAGCGCCGCCGTTGCCGCGGCCATCGCCGAGCACCGGATCGACGCCGTCGCCCATTTCGCCGCGCTGGCCTCGGTCCCTGCCTCGATCGCCGATCCGCGGGCCTACTGGTCGGTGAACGTCGCCGGCACCCAGGCGCTCTTGGACGCGATGGTCGAGACAGGGGTCACGCGGCTCGTCGTCTCGTCGACTGCGGCGGTCTACGACCACGAGGCCGAGATGCCGCTGTCCGAGCACGCGCGCCTTGCGCCGGCCACGCCCTATGGCAGCTCCAAGCTTGCCATGGAGCATCTCGTGCGCGACTACGCCACCGCCTACGGCATCGGCGCCACGGCGCTGCGCTACTTCAACGCCGCCGGCGCCGAGCCCGACGGTGCCCATGGTGAATCGCGCCGCGCCGAGAGCCATGTCGTCCCGCTCCTCATGCTGTTCGCGCTTGGAAAACGCCCCGCCTTCAAGGTCTTCGGCACCGACTGGCCGACGCGCGACGGCAGCTGCATCCGCGATTTCGTCAGCCTCGACGACCTCGCCGATGCGCACCTGATGGCGCTCGAGGCCGGGCAGCCAGGCAGCTTTGCAGTCTACAACCTGGGCACCGGCACGGGCACCAGCGTGCTCGAGATCGTTGCCGCGGCCGAGCGGGTGATCGGGCGCAAGCTCGCGGTCGAGCCCGCGCCCCGCCGCCCGGGCGACCCGCCCGTGCTGGTCGCCGACAGCGCCCGCGTGCGCGAGGCGCTGGGCTGGGAGCCGCGCAGCTCCGGCATCGAGGAGATCCTGCGCGCCGCCTGGGCCTGGCACTCCGGCAACCCCGACGGCTACCGCTGACCAGGCATCCGGTGCTGCACCAGGGCGGGAGACGCGACCGACTGCGCCCGTCGGCCGCTGCTTCTCCTGCGGCGCCCCCTCCCGCGTCAGGATAAGGGCGACTCGCTGAACGTGCCGCTAACGGTGCGGGGCCCGTGTTGCCGCCAGTCAGCGGGCAGCGTTCGGCAGATGGTTACGCCTGTCTGCCAGTACTGACGCGGGCGGGGGCGGGACGCTCGCACCGTCCCGACACGGCGACATCGTCCGGGTGAGGCCTGTGGGCGCGGTCGTGCTCTCCGGCTGCCTGGGGGCGCGCGGCGGTGGGGTCCGGATCACCCGGCATCGGCCCCGCGATACTCGATCAGGCGCGCCGGCCCACCCGCGCGGCGCTGACGCCAGTACCGCCACGCCCCTGCGGCCTGCGCCGGCTTGTCGATCATCGAGACCACGCCGTAGAGAAGCGCATGGCGCCATGGATCGCCCCGCCGTCGCCGATGGCCCGCCACGCGCACGGCCTGCAGCGGGTAGAGCGCGGCGACACCCAGTGCCGCGGCCAGTCCCGGCCAGGCAGGCACGGGCGCGGCAGACAGAGCCGCCAGCGCCGCGACGACCAGCGAGAGCAGCGCGATGGCGGGCAGGGCGATGCCCCAGATCGCGATGGGGCGGACACGGTGGCGGTTGTAGCGCTCCGGCCCCCGCCCATGCAGCACCCAGCCCTCGACCGCGGCCCAGCCGGCCCGCGTCGCGCGGCGCCAGTGCTGGGCAAAGCGCGTGATGGCGGCGTCGTGCCAGGTCATCTCGGCGTCCAGACGGTGGATCCGCCAGCCCGCCCGGCGGAGACGATAGCAGAGCTCCGGTTCCTCGCCCGCGATCAGGTCCTCGCGGAACCCGTCGACGCCCGCCAGCGCCTTGCGCCGCATCAGGGCGTCGCCCCCGCAGGCACGGGCGTCGCCCGTGGGCGTGTTCCACTCCATGTCGATCACCCGGTTCCAGGGAGAGGCCCCGGGGAAGCGCTCGCGCCGCCGCCCGCAGACGACGGCGTGGTCGGGATGGGCGCCGAGGAAGGCCGCCGCCGCCGCGAGCCACCCGTCCCGAACGGCCGTGTCGCCGTCGACGAACTGCACCAGCGCCGGGCCGCCCTCGGCCAGCGGTGCCGCCGCCTCCAGCGCCGCCAGCCCGGCATTGCGCGCGCGCGCCGCGGTGAAGGGGACCCCGGTATCGAGTTCGACGATCACCGCGCCGGCGGCCCGCGCGATCGCGAGGCTGCCATCCGTCGATCCGCTGTCGACATAGACGATGGGCGAACAGGGGCGGAGCGAGGCGAGGCAGGCCTCGAGCCGTGGCCCCTCGTTCCGGCCGATGGCGACGGCGCCCGCGACCGGTGCCTCAGCCATCGGCCGCCTCGCCCGTGCGGGCAGGGCGGTCGACCGGCGGCAGGGGGGCCTCGGGGAACAGGGCCGCCAGGGCCGCCATCTCCTCGGCGAACACGGGTGCCAGGCGATCCCGCGCCGCGACCGAGAGCACCGGGCGCTCGCGCATCTGGAGGCGGCGCTTGACCGCCTCGCGCAGGCCCTTGGGCACCAGCGCCCGGCGCAGCGCCCCCGCCACCGGGTTGTCCACCACCAGCCGCTTGAGCGGGAACGTGCGGATCCGCTCGGCCGAGACGTTGGAGGCGCCGAGGTCGTCGACCCAGGCCACCGGTCCCGCATGGCCGAGGAACCGTGCCACCCGCTCCAGCTCGCCCTGGCCGTCGCGCCGGACCGCCTCCTGGCTGGTGACGCAGATCCGCTCGCGCCCGAAGGTCTCGACATAGGGAACGATCTGCCAGTGGTACCGGCTGTAGTCGATCAGCTCCGGATGCCGCTCCAGCGCCGCGTCGAGGGGCCCCTGCATGACCCCTTGGGTCCACTCGTGGATGAACTGCGAGACCAGCCGCTCGAACGGATCGCGCACGACATAGACGATCCGCGCCTCCGGCACCGCCGCCGCCAGCCTCTCGACGGCAAGCGGATAGGTCGGCCGCTTGGTATAGCCGGTCGAGGCCTCGCCCTTGAGCGACCCCTCCGCCATCCCCGCGAACAGCCCCTCGTAC
Organism: Pseudomonadota bacterium; assembly: GCA_039820865.1. Taxonomy (GTDB): domain Bacteria; phylum Pseudomonadota; class Alphaproteobacteria; order Rhodobacterales; family Rhodobacteraceae; genus Thermohalobaculum. The sequence goes on along the minus strand of JBCBPG010000126.1, from coordinate 4,245 downwards.
CAGGCCAGGCCCCGTGCGAAGACGGCGTCGTCGCTGAAGAACTCCGGCTCCTTGGGCTCGGTCCCCTCGATCCCGGGCTGGGCGCAGAGCTGGTCGAACAGCGTCGAGGTCGCGCATTTCATCGCGCCCACGATCACGAAGTCGGGCAGGGCCATGGCCGCTCCTCACCGCCCGGGGGCGTGGTTGTCGCCCGTCGGGTCCAGCACGTTGGTCCAGATGTCGAGCCACTGGCGCGCCGGCATCGGGTTCGGCCGCCGCCCCGTCAGCCAGCGCAGCTGCGCCACCGCGCGGCCGAGATGCCAGGCCAGGTTCGCCGCCACCAGGTGGCCGCGCCCGCCATAGGTGTAGAACATCCGCGCGCGCGAGGCGTACCAGTATTTCGGCAGCCGCCGCTTGGCACGGTCGAGCGTCTTCACCGGCGCACTGCCGCCCCGGAAATGCACCGCCACCGCCTCGGGCACATACCCCGCCCGCCAGCCGCGCCGCCGCGCCCGCACGCAGAAGTCGCTGTCGTCGAAATAGAGGAAGTAGCCCGCGTTCAGCGCCTCGAGGTCCCGCACCACCTCGCCGCGGATCAGCACGCAGGCGAAGGAGACCCAGTCGATCTCGCCCGCCGGCGGGGGCAGGGGCAGCGCGACCCGCCGACGATCCAGCCAGCGCGTGATCGGCCCCGTGCAGGCCGCGCGCTCGAACTCCGACCAGGGCGAATGGAAGCGGAAGGCGCTGACCTCGACTGCGCCGTCGTTGTTGAGCAGCGCCGGCCCGACCAGTCCCAGCCCCGGATCGGCCTCCAGCGCCGCCAGCAGCCGCTCGATCATGCCCGGCCGGATCACCGCGTCGGAATTGAGCGGCATGTAGTGGCGCGCGGTCCAGTCGGTCGCGATGCCCAGGTTGTGCCCGCCCGCGAAGCCCGTGTTGACCGTCGAGCACACCAGTTCGATCCGGTGGCCGTCGGGCAGGCTGTCGATCCAGGCCTCCAGCGCCTCGACCGAGCCGTCATTCGACGCGTTGTCGATGATCACCAGCCGGTAATCGACATCGCCTGCATGCTCCAGCACCGAGCGGGCGCAGTCGATCGTCATCTCCGCGGTCTTGTAGTTGATCAGCGTGATCAGCACGTCGACCATGGCGGTGCCGTCCGCGGGGGCCGGTTCGGTCATCGTCTCGGTCACCTGCGCCTCCGCCGCTCGGCCAGCGCATGGGCCGCCAGGCGCGGCAGGATCGCCACGCAGTCGAGATAGCGCCGCCCCAGCCGTCGCGGCGCCGAGACCACGCGCCAGAGCCACTCCAGCGCCAGCCTCCGCGCCCAGGCGGGCGCCCGCGCCTGCGAGCCCGCGATGAAGTCGAGCCCCGCCCCGATCGAGACGAACCCCGTGCCCGGCATGGCGGCGAGAGCGCGCGCCGCCAGCCGCTCCTGGCGGGGCGCGCCGAGCGCCAGCAGCACCAGCCGCGCCTCGCCGTCGGCCAGCCGCGCGAGGATGGCGTCCGCCTCCGCGCCGTCCGGGTCGAACCCCTGGCCGGGCGCGATCCGCACCGGCACCGCCAGCCCCGGGTTCTCGGCCATCAGCCGTTCGGCCGCGGCATCCAGCGTCTGCGACGTCGCGCCCACCAGCGCCACGGGCACCCCCAGCCGCGCCGCCAGCGCCGCCAGCGGGCGCACCAGGTCGGCCCCCGTCACCAGCCCCACCGGCGTCCCCGCCAGGCGCGACAGCCAGACCACCGGGTTGCCGTCCGCCGTCACATGGGTATGCGCCGCATAGGCCGCCCTGAACGCCGGATCCCGCCCCAGCTTCACCAGGTGATCCAGGTTCAGCGTCGCCACGGCAAACCCTGCGCCATGAGAGAGCCTTGCGCCGATATCCTCCAGCAACGCCTCGGGTGTGCTTTCGGAGACGGCCACCGACGCGGCGCCCGCCGGAAAGCGTGCCAGCGCCTGGCGCGCGCCACCTGCCGCCGCAGGCGCCGGCACCGGCGCCGGAGGCGCCACGGCGGGCGACACCGCCGTCACGCCAACGCCTCCGCGCGACGGCCCGGCTGCCAGAGCGCCGCGCGCTCGGCCTCGATCGCCTCGACCGCCCGGCGCTTGCCCATCACCAGCGCACGGCGCTGATAGGACCGGATGAAGGCGACGAGCTCCGGATCCGGATGACGCGGCCGTCCCTGCCACCAGCCCTGCAGATAGCCGAGCATCATCGACAGCCCGCCCGTCACCAGCGGCGGCTCGACCATGCGGAAGACGCAGGTCGCGGCATAGAAGACCGGGTCGCTCCCCATGTACCACTGCCCCTCGCCGTGCCGTCGCCGTCCGGTATGGATCGAGACCTGGCTCGACCCCATGGGGCGCAGATGCTCGAAGCGCAGGTCAGGCTCGTCCCAGCTCCGCGCCGTCCAGCCGAGGCTGCGCGCCTTGTGGCAGTCGATCGCGTCCCACATCACCGCCCGCGCCAGCCCCCCGATGTCGCGGAAACAGGCCACCCGCCAGAGCTTGGTCATCCCCACCGACATCTCGTCCCCCCGCCGCTCGCTGACCAGCGTGCCCGAGGCATCGCGAAAATAGGGTTTGCCCGAACAGGTGCCGAGCCGCGGCTCCGCCGCCATCCGCTCGAGCAGGATCTCGAAATAGCGCGGCGGCAGATCGAGATCGAGGTCGAGCTTCACGACATGCTCGAAGGCATCCAGATCCACGGTGTCGAGCCCGGCATAGAACGCCTCGACCACGCCGGGGCCCACGGCGCGGTGGCCGCGATCGGGCTTGGGCAGCACGCGGATCCAGTCGTGGCGGGCGGCATGGTCGGCCAGGATCGCCGGCGTCTCGTCGGTCGAGCCGTCGTCGACGATCACCCACAGGTCCGGGCGACGGGTCTGGGCCGCGACGCTGTCCAGCGTCCGGCGCATCAAGGCTGCCTCGTTGCGGCAGGGCGAGATCACGACATAGGCCATGCCGGCGCTGACCCCCCCCGGCTTCAGACTGGGCTCCGGTTCCGGCGACCGTGTGCGGCGCTCGTTTTCGGCTGGTAGTGACAGAGCGGTCCCCGGCCGCCCGTGCCAGCGTTATACGACCGGCGCAGGCCTTGCCAAGCGCGGATGGCTGCCGCCCACCAGTGCCTGGCCGAGCGCCAGCATCAGGACCGCCTCGACCGGGTCGATCACCGGCAGCCCCAGGGTCGTCTCCAGCGAGCGGCGATGGCGGCTCATGCCGGCGCAACCCAGCACGATGACTTCGGCACCCATGGCGGCCAGCCGGCGGCCCGCGTCGGCCATCATCGGGATGACCGCGGCGCCCGCGCTCTCGTCCACGCTGGCGGCGATCGCCACCTCGCCCGCGATTCGCTGGTGAAAGCCCAGCCGGCGCCACATCCGGTCGTGGCGGCGCATCGAGCCCTGCGAGAGCGCGATCACGCCGACGCGGTCGGCACGCGACAGCGCCACGGCCATCGCCGATTCACCCATGCCCCAGACCGGGTAGGACACCGCCTCCCGGCAGCCGACCAGCCCCGGATCGCAGAAGCAGGCGATCACGAAGCCCGCAAGACCCTCGCGCTCGGCCGCCAGCCGGGCGAGGTAGGGGGCGACGCGGTCGCTGTCGCGCTGGCTCTCGATCCCGAAGGGCGCGCCCGGAATGTCGATGCACTCGATCGACGGCCCGCCCCCCAGCCGGAAGCGCGATGCGGCGCCGCTGATTGCCGCGGTGACGCGGGGATTGGAGTTCGGGTTCACCACCAGGATGTTGCCCTGGTTCTGGAACTGATCTTCGCGCTCGTCGTTCGGCTTGGGCGTGACGATGACCGGCTTCATGTCGTCCTCTGTCATCACAAGCGGGCGACAATCGCCTCTGACCAACCCCGGGAGGACCTCGACCGTCCAGTCCCGTCCCGAACCACGGCCTGGCTTGGCGCCAAACCGCCGTTAAGGAATAGCTACGATAATCTATGGAAGCCGAACCCGCCATCATTTCCTGATGCGCAGGTGCAGTGTTTCATCATCGATCGGTGCGGTTCGACCTGGCGCAGTCGGCCGGTCACGTCAGGCGGTGAGGCCGCCCTGGGCCGCGCCGTTGCCGGCGGGCTCCGCCTCGCCGTTGACCGCACCGCCGGCAGCCCCCGCCGGCGCGGCCTCGGTCAGCGTCGCGAGGAACCGCTCCAGCCCGTGGACGATGTGCATCCGCCCGGCATCGCGCGCCGCCGCTTCGTCTGCCGCCGCCACCGCCTCGACGATCGTCGCATGCTCATCGATCGAGCGCGCGAT
>JBCBPG010000125.1:0-8504 GCA_039820865.1 Pseudomonadota bacterium | reverse complement strand
GGCCCATGCCGCCCGGTTCGCCGCTACGGGCGGCAGGCTCCGCGTCGTGGATGCGCTTCGCCAGCCGTCCGTTCCTCCGTCGGCCCCCCAGCGCCGGCGTGAGGCGCCGAGCCCGCCTGCCGCCGGATGATATCCTGGGTGATCCTGGATGATCCTGGGGGCAGCGTTCGGGGAACGGTCATCCTTCAGGGCCTAGGATGACGTGGGAGGGGGCGCGCCCCGGCCGGCCGCCTGGCGCCGGTCGCCGCTGGTCGCCAGTGCGGCGGAGAGGACGGCGAAGCGGGCGACGAAGGCGGCGCGGACGGCCTCGGCCGGCCCGGGGTCGAGGACGATGCCGGCGGCCCAGGCGGCGCGCGGGCGGGGGAAGAAGCGCGCCGCCTCGGCCTGGGTGAAGCCGGCGAGCTGCGTCGCCTCGAACCAGGCGCAGAGCCGGTCGGCCCGCTTGATCCGCTTCTCCCAGGCCTCGGGCAGGTGCGCGGGCAGGCCGAAGCGGACGTGCACGGCCTCGGCCAGCCGCGCCTCGAAGGCCCGGTAGTCGATGCCGAGCGCGGCCTTGAAGGGCGAGATCATGTCGCCGATCACGTATTCCGGGGCGTCGTGCAGCAGCGCCGCCAGCCGCTCGGCCGGGCCCGGGACGGGGCGCATCTCGCCCAGGATCCGCTCGACGACGAGGCTGTGCTCGGCCACGCTGAAGGGGTGCGGGCCCGAGGTCTGGCCGTTCCAGCGCGCCACCCGGCTCAACCCCTGGGCGATGTCCTCGATCTCGACGTCCAGCGGCGAGGGGTCGAGCAGGTCCAGCCTGCGCCCCGAGAGCATCCGCTGCCACGCCCGCGGCGGTATGTCGTCCATCCTTTCGCCCCTGCCCGGCGGGCCGGCACTGCCAGCCCGGTGATCTGCCGCCCCGATGATCTGCCGCCCCGGTGATCTGGCGGCCGTGGCTCAGTCGAGGCCGGCGATGGCGACCACCTCGACCCAGCGGGCGATCACGTCAAGCGTGTCGGGCTGGTGATCGACGGCAAAGCGCAGCACCTGCAGGCGGTCGCCGTCGAGGATGCTGACCTCGTGGCGGGCGAGGTCCAGCACCCCGTCGGCGTCGCTGTCCATCAGGTCTACGCGGGCCTTGAGGCGGCGCGCCTCGCCCGCCTCGCCGATCGAGCAGTCCAGCCGGTCGGGCGCCGCGCGGGCGCAGAGCGTGCCGAAGACCCGGTGCGGCGGGCGCGTGTCGGGGCCCTCGGCGGGCGCGGCGCCGGCCAGCGTCACCGCCTCGCGGCGCATGAAGACGTCGAACCGCGCATCGCCCGAGAGCCCCGCCACCGCGACGCCCACCAGCGGGTTCTCGGGCAGCGGCAGGAAGAGCGGCGCGTCGCGCACGCCGACCCAGGACGCGGCGGGGTCGATCGCCATGGTCCAGACCAGCAGCGGGCGCGGCGCCTCGCCCGGGCAGTGGACCCAGCCCTTGGTGATCCCCTCGGGCAGCTTGTCGAGCGAGGTGGCGGGGGCGCCGAGCTGCTGGTGCTCGCCCGGCAGGAAGGGGCAGGCCGCGGCCGGGCCGGCCATCGCCACGGTCAGGGCGGCAAGGGCGAGGGCCAGCGTGGCGGCCACGCGACGGGGTCCGGCGAAAGGCGTCATGGCGATGTCTCCTCCCTCGACAATGACACAGGCCCGCGACGGGCGGCAGCAGCCTCCGCGCATGATCCGTGCCACCTGTGGCCGTGATGGGGCGGCCAGGGTGCCTCAGCCGCCGCTGGCCACCATCCGATGATAGCGCTAGCCTGCCACGCGGCCGGGTGCCGCCCGCGTCACGGCTTCTCACGAAACCGTTGAGGGCAAAGGGGTTGGGCATGACCGAGGTGCTTGAGACCGCGCTCTATGCCGCCGATCTCGAGGCGACGGCGGCCTTCTACGAGCGCGTCGTGGGGCTCGAGCGGGTGATGGCCGAGCCCGGGCGCCATGTCTTCCTGCGCGCCGGCCTGACGATGGTGCTGCTGTTCGATCCGCAGGCATCGGCGCGCCCGCCGGGCGAGGGCGCGATCGCGGTGCCGCCGCATGGCGCCACGGGGCCGGGGCATCTCTGCTTCACGGCCGAGCCGGTCGGGATCGAGGGCTGGGAGGCGCGGCTGGCCGGCGCCGGCGTCGCGGTCGAGCATCGGCTGCGCTGGCCGCACGGGCCGCGCTCGCTCTACTGCCGCGACCCGGCCGGCAACTCGATCGAGTTCGCCGAGACGGCGCTCTGGGGGCCGCGGCCGGCCGCGCCCGCCGCCTGACGCTTTACTTTCCCCGCGCCCCCGGTACCGATGGGCGCGACCAGACAATCCGGGAGGACACCATGGCGACCGTCGAGGAACGGCTGAGCGAGCTCGGCATCACGCTGCCCACCCCGGCGGCCCCCGCGGCCGCCTATGTGCCGACCGTGATCACGGGCAAGCAGCTCTTCATCTCGGGCCAGCTGCCGCTGGGTCTGGACCCGCTGCCGACGGGCCAGCTGACCGAGATCGACCACGTTGACGGCGACATCGCCGAGGGTTCGACGCTGCACCGTGCGCAGATCGCCGCGCGCCAGTGCGGCATCAACCTGATCGCCCAGGCCAAGGCCGCGACCGGCGACCTCGAGACCATCGCCCGGGTGGTCAAGCTGGTCGGTTTTGTCAACAGTGCCAGTGGCTTCCACCAGCAGCACCTGGTGGTGAACGGCGCCTCGCAGCTGATGGCGGCGGCCTTTGCCGAGAAGGGCGAGCATGCGCGCTCGGCCGTCGGCGTCGCCGCCCTGCCCTTCGGCGTGATCGTCGAGGTCGAAGCGATTTTCGAGCTGGTCTGATGGACGGTGTGATCGGCATCGATGTCGCCGAGGCGCGGCGCGACATGGCGGCGGCGTTCCGCTGGACCGCGCGCCTCGGCATGAACGAGGGCATCGTGAACCATTTCTCCTTGGCGGTGTCGGAGGATGGCGCGCGGTTCCTGATGAACCCCTATGGCCGTCACTGGTCGCGGATGCGGGCCTCGGACCTGCTGGAGCTGGACGCGCATGTCGAGCCGACGGGCCTGGGCGACGCGATCGATCCCACCGCCTGGGCGATCCACGGGGCGCTGCATCGCCGCGTGCCGCATGCGCGCTGCGTGATGCACCTGCACTCGAAATACGCGACCGCGCTGTCCGTGCTGGCCGACCCGTCGCTGCCGCCGATCGACCAGAATTCCATGCGGTTTTTCAATCGGGTAGCCATCGATGTCGGCTATGATGGCATGGGGCTGGGGGACGAGGCGGAGCGGCTGGCGGGCATCCTGGGCAACCGCTCGATGATGATGATGGGCCAGCACGGGGTGCTGTCGGCCGGGCCCTCGGTCGCGGCCTGCCTCGACGAACTCTACTACTTCGAGAAGGCAGCCGAGACCTATGTCACCGCGCTCTCGACCGGGCGGGCGCTGAACGTGGCCTCCGACGCGGTGGCCGAGAAGACGGCGCAGCAGTGGGAGGCCTATCCCGCCGCCGCCGACAAGCACCTGGCCGCGATCCGCGCGGTGCTGGACGACGAGGGCGCCGACTACGCCGACTGAGCACCCGCATCACGGGTGCGGCGGCGCGCTTTCCGGTCTGAAAGGGCCGGAAAGTCTGTCGGGGTCACCGCCCGGCTTTCAGGCACGGACTGCGCGGCGGTGAGCCCGACTTGTTTTCCCTTTGACGACAGAGCCCTGGAAGCGTTTTCGGGCATGACAAGGATCAATCCGGACTCCCCGATTTGAGCATTTCGGCCGTTTTGGCGTGCTCGAACGCGGGGGCTGGCGAGCGGCGCATTGTGGGGTGAGGCGCCTGCCCACCCACGTCAGTTTATCCCCGACTCAGTCAATGCCGCGCTAACGTCCATGGCCCCCGTTGCGCCCGTGAGCCATGCGGCGTTCGCAGAAAACTCACGGTTGCGGCTGTATCCTGACGTGGGAGGGAGCGGGATTGCCCAGCGGCGCCCCCGGCCTTCGCGCGCGCGTCGGTCTCAGTCTGATGTCGTGCGGTGCCTTGCCGTGACGGGCGGTTCGCTCTATGTGCCACCAGGGGCGGAAGGCCCCGGAGCGACAGCGCAAGGTCGCGCCGCCCGGTAGAGGGCAGCGCGCGGCGTCGCGGAGATTTTCAGTTCATCACCAGTTGCGCCTGGTATGGGCGACGGGGCGACCGCGGGCCGCGCGAGGCGCGAGGCGCGGCGTCCCTCGAGGTATGTGACGTGACAGAGACGACATGGGCGGGGCTTGGCCTCGCCGGACCGCTGGTCGAGACGCTCGACCGGGCGGGTTTCAAGACGCCTTCGCCGATCCAGGCACAGGCGATCCCGGCACAGCTGGAGCGTCGGGACCTGCTGGGCCTGGCCGAGACCGGCAGCGGCAAGACGGCGGCCTTCCTGCTGCCGATCCTGGAGCAGCTGGCGGCAGACGGGCCGCGCCGGCCGAAGCCGGGCGAGGTGCGGGCGCTGGTGCTGGTGCCGACGCGCGAACTGGCGGCCCAGATCGAGGAGACGGCGAAGCGGCTCACGGGCCCGCGCCGGCTCTCGACCCAGCTGGTGCTGGGCGGCATGAGCCGCAGCGCGCAGGTGCGTTCGCTGGCGCGCGGCGTCGACATCGTGATCGCGACGCCGGGCCGGCTGACGGACCTGATCGCGTCCCGCGAGGCGCGGCTGGACGAGACCGGCGTGCTGGTGCTGGACGAGGCGGACCGGCTGCTGGACATGGGCTTTGCGCCGCAGGTCAAGCGGATCGCGGCGCAGCTGATGCGCGGGCGACGCACGGCGCTGTTCTCGGCGACGATGCCGCAGGAGGTCGAGGCGCTCGCCGCCGGGCTGATGCGCGATCCCGTGCGCGTCGAGGTCGCCCGCTCGGGCCACACGGTGCCGAAGATCGAGCAGTCGGTCGAGATGGTCGAGCGCGAGGCCAAGCGCGCACGCCTGGCCGAGATCCTCTCGGCCCCCGGCATGGAGCGCGCGATCGTCTTCACGCGCACCAAGCACAACGCCGACCGGGTGGCCAAGAACCTGGACCGGGACGGGATCGAGGCCGGCGCCATCCACGGCAACAAGAGCCAGAACGCCCGCCAGCGGGTGCTGGACGCGTTCAGGTCGGGCCGGCTGCGGGTGCTGGTGGCCTCGGACATCGCGGCGCGCGGGATCGACGTGGTCGGCGTGACCCACGTGGTGCAGTACGAGATGCCGGACGAGCCGGAGGCCTATGTGCACCGCATCGGGCGCACGGGGCGCAACGGCGCCGAAGGCGTGGCGATCGCGCTCTGCTCGGCCGAGGAGCTGTCGAAGCTGCGGGCGGTCGAGAAGCTGACCCGCCGCCGGCTGGTCGAGGGCGATGCCGGGTCGGCCGGGCCGGCGGCGCCTGCGCGTGCGCTGCGGCGCACGGGTGGCGGGGGCGGTGCGCCCCGGCCGCAGGGAAAGCCGATGGGCAAGCCGGCCACCAAGGGGGCGGGCAAGCCCGGCGGGGCGAACGGTGCGGCGAACGGTGCGGGCGCACCGGGCGAGGCCCCGAAGCGCCGCCGGCGGCCGCGCCGTCGCGTGGCGGCCTGATCGCGGCCTGAGGGGCGGCGTCTGCCTGGCTGGCCCGGGAGGGGGCGCCGCGCCTTGGCGATGGTCTTAAGAAGGGTCTGGCGGCCGGGACCTGGCCAGTGCGGCGACCGGTTCTGGCGTGCCGGGCGAGGCGCCGCGGCCTTCCGCGCCGTCGCGTGGCGGCCTGATCGCGGCCTGTGGCGCGGCGCCTGTTCGGCCGGCCGGGGGGCCGCGCCTCAGCGTTGATCGAAATAGGCGTCGGCCGGCAGGAACTTGGCCAGCGCCGCGGCGTCGGCCCAGGCGCGCTCCTCGGCCGAGGCACCGATCATCACCACGCCGTCGGCCGGCAGCGCGCGGCCCGGCGGCACGGGGGCCAGCGCGGCGGCGATCGCCGTGCGCGCGGCCTGCCAGCCGGCGTCGGGCGCAGGCGGCGGGGCGACGAGCGTGAAGAGTGGCGCGCCGCCTCCGGCCGGGGCGGCGGGGCCGTCGGCCAGCAGGCGCCGCTCGGCCCCGGTGATCGCGGCGATCGCGGCGATCCGGCGGGCGCGGGCCTGCGCGATCCCCTCCGGCGTCTGGCCGCGGGCGAGCCGCGAGGCCAGCGCGGGGCCGGTGAAGAGGAAGGCGACGATGTCGCGTCCCGAGCCCAGCAGGATCGAGGCATAGGCGGGGTAGTCGAGGCCGAGTTCGCGCGCGCGGCGGACGCGGCGGCGCACGATCTCGAGCGGCAGGCGGGGCATGAGCTGGGCCCGCGCCTGGCGCCAGGCATAGGCGCGCCCTGACCGCCCCGGATCGAGCGGCGGTCCCTGGTTGTGGCCGATGCCGGCCATCGCCTCGCCCGCGAGCCGGGTGAGCGGCGAGCCGGGGCGGGGCGCGAGGGCCCAGGCGGTGGCGGGGTCGGTGGCGGGGTCGCCGGCGGGGTCGGTGGCTGGTGTGCCGCTGGCGCGGGCGGCGCGGCGGGCGGCGATCAGTGTCCGGGCGGCGGACCCGTTGGCGCGCCTAGCCATCGTAGCCGCCCATCTCGCAGATGATCTTCCAGTGCGCCGGATCGACGGGGACGACCGAGAGGCGGGACTGCCTGATGAGTGCGAAGTCGGCGAGGCGCGGCTCGGCCTTGATCTCGGCCAGCGTGACGGGTCTGGGCATGGGCGCGATGGCGCGGATGTCGACGCATTCCCAGCGCGGGTCGTCGGTCGTGGTGTCGGGATGGGCCTCGCGGCAGACCTCGACGATGCCGACGATGCGCTTCTCCTTGACCGAGTGGTAGAAGAAGCCGCGGTCGCCCACGACCATCGCCTTCATGTTGTTGCGCGCCTGGTAGTTGCGCACGCCGTCCCATTGCTCGCCCGCGTCGCCCCTGGCGACCTGCGCGTCCCAGCCCCAGGTCTCGGGCTCGGACTTGAACAGCCAGTAGGCCATCGGCTCCCCCGTCTCTTGCGCGACCGATATGGCCCGATGCGGGGCGCCCGGCCAAGCGGTATCGCGGCTGGTCGCCGCGATGAGTCCTGCGGGGTTTCCCGGCGGTGACGGTCTTCCCGGTGGCGTAGGCTGCGTGGATCGCACCGCTGGAGAAGGGGCGCTCGCCGCTGGGCAGTCCCCTTTGAATGCTCAAAGGGGACGTGGATCAGCGTGGGCGAAGGCCGGGACGCGTCAAGGACGGGCCGGCTTCGCCGGTCGCCTTTGGCGATCCTTGACCCGCCCCGGTCTTCGCGGTGCACCCGGTTGAGGGCGGGCTGGGGACGGGCTGGGGACTGGTTGGCGCGCGGCTCAGCCGATGACGCAGTTCCAGGGGCGGATCTCTACGCTCTGGAAGAGGCCGGCGGCCTTGTAGGGGTCGGCGTTGGCCCAGGCCTCGACGGTGGCCTGGGCATCGGCCTCGTAGATGATGAGGCTGCCGCACATCGTGCCCTCGGCATCGAGGAAGGGGCCGGCCTGGGTGATGGCGCCGTCGGTCGCGCGGATATGGGCGAGATGGGCGTCGCGGTTGGCCTTGCGGGTCTCGAGATGGCCCGGCTTGTCGAGGCAGATGATGGCGTAGAGCATGGGGTCCCCCCTGGAGTGGCGTCTCTTCCTGCGCCGGGGCGCGGGCGGCGTCCAGAGGAGTCGGCCTCAGGCCTTGGCGCCCTTGCGGCCGGCGCCGAGGAGGGGGGCGGCGTTGGCGTCGAGGGGCCAGCGGGGGCGGGGGACCGGGGGCGCGGCGGGGAGGCCTGCGAGGCGGCGTTCGGCGCCGGCATGGGCGATCATCGCGGCATTGTCGGTGCAGAGCGCGAGGGGTGGCGCGATGCTGGTGAAGCCTTCGCGCGCGGCGGCGCGGTCGAGGGCGGTGCGGAGCGTGCGGTTGGCGGCGACGCCGCCGGCGACGGCGATGGTGCAGGCGCCCCCGGGGGCGAGGGTGCCGGCCATCAGGCGCATGGCGGTGGAGGTCTTGGCGGCGAGGAGGTCGGCCGTGGCCGCCTGGAACGAGGCGGCGAGGTCGGCGATGTCGCGGCGGAAGAGGCCGCCCTGGGCCTCGACCAGGCGGTCGCGGGCGCGCAGGACGGCGGTCTTGAGGCCGGAGAAGCTCATCAGCGGTTCGGGACGGTCGATGAGCGGGCGCGGGAAGGCGAAGCGGGTGGGATCGCCGGGCGCGGTGCCACGCTCGCCTGCCGCCCAGGCCTCGACCTCGGGACCGCCGGGGAAGCCGAGGCCGAGCATCTTGGCGACCTTGTCGAACGCCTCGCCCGGGGCGTCGTCGATGGTGCCGCCGAGGCGGCGGTAGCGGCCGAGCCCCTCGACCGCGATCAGCTGGCAGTGCCCGCCCGAGGCAAGGAGCAGCAGGTAGGGATAGGCGACACCGTGGCTGAGGCGGGGGGTCAGGGCGTGGCCCTCGAGGTGGTTGACGGCGATGACCTCGATCCCCGCGCCCAGCGCGATGCCGCGGGCGGCCATGACGCCGGCCATGACGCCGCCGATGAGGCCGGGGCCGGCGGTGACGGCGACCGC
>JBCBPG010000124.1:0-8523 GCA_039820865.1 Pseudomonadota bacterium | reverse complement strand
GCGACCCGCTTCACCCCCTCGGCGATCGCGTCGCGGCCGAAACGCCGGGCGGTCAGCGGGCTTGCGATGTTGTCGAAGGCCGTCATGTGCGGGAACAGCGCGAAGTTCTGGAAGGCCATCCCGATGCCGCGATGCTCGGGCGCGACCTCGGTCATGTCGGCGCCGCCGATCTCGACGGTGCCGCCATCCGGGTCCACGGCGCCCGCGATACAGCGCAGCAGCACCGTCTTGCCCGCGCCCGAGGGGCCGAACAGCACCAGCGTCTCGCCGCTCGCCACCTCGAAGGCGATGTCGTCGAGGACGGTGTCGCCCTTGAAGCGCTTGGTCAGACCCCGGATCGCGAGCGTCGTCATCGTCTCACCCCTTCACCGCGCCGAGCGACAGGCCCTCGACCAGGTAGCGCTGGGCGTAGAGCGCGAGCGCCAGCGTGGGCGCGATCGAGAGCACGATGGCGGCCGCGATCTGGCCGTACTGGATGCCGGAGGCCGTGACGAAGGCCAGCGCGCCCACCGTCACCGGCTGCTTGTCGGCCGAGGCCAGCACCAGCGCGAAGATGAAGTTGTTCCAGGCGAAGATGAAGGCGAGCAGCCCCGCCGCCGCGATCCCCGGCCCCGCCAGCGGCAGTGCGATCCGCCGGAAGGTCGACAGCCACGAATGCCCCGCGATGCGGTAGGCATGCTCGACATCCGGCGAGATGTCCTCGAAATACCCGCGCACGATCCAGAGGATCAGCGGCAGGCAGATGAGCTGGTAGACCCAGATCAGCCCGACATAGGTGTCCGCCAGACCCAGGTCCTGAAAGTAGAGCGTCAGCGGCAGCAGCACCAGCAGCGGCGGCGCGAAGCGGAACGAGAGCAGCGTGAAGGCGATGTCCTCGGAGCCGCGGAACTTGTGGCGCGCGAAGGCGTAGGCGGCGGGAACCCCCAGCACCAGCGCCAGCGCGACCGAGCAGACCGACAGGATGATCGAGTTCATCAGGTTCTGCATGAAGTTGATGTCGAGCGTGCCGGCATTGGTCTCGAGCTGGCCCGAGATCAGCGCGACATAGTTCTCCAGCGTCGGCGTGAAGACCATCGAGGGGGGCGAGCGCAGGATCGTCTCGTTCGTCTGGACGCTCATCAGCAGGATCCAGAAGATCGGGAACATGAAGAACAGCACGATCACGACCAGGGCGGCGCCCTTCAGGATGCGCTCGATCGGGCTCTCATGGGTCATGCGTCACCCTCCCCCTGCCGCGCGTTCGCGCAGGCGCAGCCAGTTCTTGATGAAGACGTTCGACAGGAAGAACGTGATCGCCCAGAGGATCATCAGGAGCGCGGCCGAGCGCCCCACGTTGGTCGACTGGAAGAAGTTGAGGTAGGCCTCGACCTGGAAGACCATCAGCCGGTCGCCCGGCCCGCCCTGGGTCATCGCGTAGATGATGTCGAACTGCTGGATGCTCTCCAGCATGCGGAAGAGCGTCGCGGTCAGGATATGCGGCGTCAGCATCGGCAGGGTGATCTGCCAGAACTGCTGGTAGCGCGGCACGCCGTCGAGCGCCGCCGCCTCGAAGGGCTGGGTCGGCAGCGAGCGCAGCCCCGCCAGCAGCAGGATCATGATGAAGGGCGTGTAGACCCAGATATCGACCAGCACGACCGTCAGCAGCGCCGTGTCGGGCGAGGACGCCCAGCGCATGTCGTCGAACCCGATCACCTGGGCGAAATAGCTGAAGATCCCGAAATTCGAGTTGGTCATCAGCTTGAACATCAGCGCCGCCAGCGCCGGCGCGGTCATCAGCGGCATCAGCAGCATGATGGAGATGAAGTTGTTGAGCCGCGTGCGCCGCTGCAGCAGGAGCGCGATGCCGAGGCCCAGCACCAGCTCCAGCCCCACCGTCAGGAAGGTATAGGTCAGGCTGACCTGCAGCGTGTTCCAGAAGCTGGGGTCGGAGAGGAAGTTGAGATAGTTCTCGCCCCAGTTCATGCCGCGGTTCCAGGGCTGCGAGAGCCGGAAGCGCTGGAGCGAATAGTAGATCGCCGTGCCGAACGGCACGAGGATGCCGATGCAGACCAGCAGCGCCGGCAGGCTGAGCAGGTAGGGCAGCACGCGGCGCGAGACGGTGATCCGGCGGCGGGGCGGCGCAATGTCGGTCGTGGCGGTCATGCGCGCGGCATCTCCGGGGCACGGTCACGGCGTCGGTCGGGAGAGCCCGGGCGCGGCAGCCGCACCCGGGAGAGGCACGGACGGGGACGCCCCCGCCCGCAGAGGTCAGCCGAGGCCCGCGTCCTTGAGCTGGCGGTCGACGCTCTCGGCCAGCTGGTCGAGGCCCTCGTCCACCGGCACCTCGCCCGCGACCATCTTCTGCATCGACGCCGCCCACTCGGTGGTCAGGTCGAAGAACAGCGGCTGCGCGGTGAAGTGGATCTTGGCGCCCGGCGCCGAGACGTCGTGCATCTCGACATAGCCCGGGTAGCTGTCGCTCAGCCGCTTGCGGAAGCCCGCATCGTCCCAGACCGACTGGCGAACCGGGTTGACGAAGTCCATCTCCGAGGCGCCGAACAGCCCGTGCTCGGGGCCCGAGGCCCACTGCATGAAGTACCAGGTCGCGTCGAGGTCCTTGGAGAACTTGGACATCGACAGCGACCAGATCCAGATGTTCGGCGTCGGCGCCGAGGCGGCCGGGTTGGCGGCAAAGGGCGCATAGGCCAGCTTGCCCGCCATCGCGTTGTCGCCGCCGTTCATGAAGTAGCCCAGGATGTCGGCGTCGTAGATCATCGCCGACTTGCCCGCGCCGAGATCGGTGCCGACTTGGTACCAGGTATGCGTCGACCAGTCGGCCGCGCCCGAGTCCTGGATCATCTTGACCCACTTGGCGTGGTACTCTTTCGAGACCGCGGTGTTCATCGCCGCCGAGAGCTTGCCGTCGGCCGAGACGTTGAGGTCCTTCTCGCCGTAGTTGGCATAGCCCGACAGGAAGCCCGGGTGGATCGTCGCCCAGGACCGCGAGCCGCGCACGCCGATGCCGTAGACGCCGTCATTGGCGGCCTGCAGCCTGGCCGCGGCCTCCATCAGCTCGTCCATGTTGGTCGGCACGTCGACGCCGGCGGTCTCGAGCATCGCGGCGTTGTAGGCGAGGTTGTTCTGCTCGTAGCCCCAGGGGATGCACCACTGGAACGCGTCGTCCGAGCCGAGCGCGCCGCCCGGCCGGCCGTTCCAGGCACAGGACTGGCGCACGCCCTCAAGCATGTCGCCCCAGTTGTAGCCCGGGTTGGTCTTGGAACTGTCCTGGATCCACTCGTTGTGGTCGACGATCCAGCCGGCCGGGCCATAGGTCCAGGTCATGTAGGCGCCGGTCATGAAGGCGTCGTACTCGCTCGAGCGCGACGACAGCGCGGCGGTGACCTTGTCGAAATAGACGTCCTCGGGGAACACGTCGTACTCGACCTCCATCCCCGTGAGCGCCTTGAAGGTCTCGAGGTTGGCGATCATCGCGTCGGTGTAGGGATGCTTGTTGAGCAGCAGCTTGACGGTCTTGCCGCTGTGCTTCTTCCAGTCGAAATCGGCGGCCAGCGCCCGCGTCTGCGCGGCATTGACCAGGAAGCCGGCGGTACCGGCGGTGACGCCCATGGCGCCGAGGCCCCGGACCAGGCTGCGCCGGCTCATCTGCCCGCGCAGGAAGGCGTCAATCAGGTCCTTTTCCTTCTCGTACATGGCGTTTCCTCCCGATGTGCTCGTCATTGATGGTGACGGCCGCCCTCAGGGCATGCCGTCCCGTTCGACAAGGCGGCGAGCGGTCGCCTCGTCGACGATCAGTCCCGTGAGCAGCCCGCTCTTCAGCGCGGCGGCAACGGCGGTGGTCTTGGCGGCGCCGCCGGCGATCGCGACGACCTCGCGGCCGCGCAGGCTCTCCAGCGAGGGCGCCATGACGCGGGCGTCATAGCGCGTCGGCACGATGCGCCCCTCGGCATCGAGGAACTGGCCCAGGATCTCGGCATGCACACCCGCGGCGCGGAGGGCGCGGATCTCCGCCCTGCTCTCCAGCGCCATCGTGGTCATCGCCGCCAGCGAGGGGTCGGTCACGGCCAGGTCGCCGATGCCCACGACCACAAGCGAGGCGTCCTCGACCATGCGCAGCGTCGAGGCGATGCCGACCTGGTCGAGCATCACACGCTTGTCGCCGGCCTCGTTGGCGAAGAGCGGCGCGGGCAGGAAATAGGCCTCCGCCCCGGTCTTCTTGGCCAGGCTGTGGATCACGTCATAGGGATGGGCCGCGCCCGACTGCGTCAGCCCGCCCAGGATCGAGACGAAGCGAACGCCGCCGCCATCGATCCGCGGCAGCGCGTCGACGGCCGCCGCCAGCGTGCGCCCGTAGCCGATGCCGATCACCCGGTGCTCGCCGGAGGAGACCGCGCGCATCAGCCAGTCGGCGCCGACGACGCTGAGCGCGCGCAGCGGCAGCGGCCCGTTCTCCGGCACCTCCATCGCGACGCGGCACTGGGTGAGGCCGTAGCGGGCCATCAGTGCGCTCTCCAGCGCCGAGCAGTCGCGGTCCTGCATGTCGACGAAGATCCGCACCAGACCTTCGCTCTGCGCGCGCGCGATGTAGCGGTGCGCGCGCGTCGTGGGTACGCCGAGGCGCTTGGCCACCTCGCTCTGCGTCAGACCGCCGACGAAATGCAGCCAGGCCGCGCGGGCTGCCATGTCGGCATCCTGCACGAAGACACGCGCTTCGCTCCGTGCGCCCTCCACGCCATCCTCCCCGGTTGAATTTTATTTCGTTCGGGAATTTTTTTTCGTGGCGCGGCCGGAGTCAAGTTCTTTCGCCGGGCGGGGCTGCAAATTGCGTGATGTTACGGCATGGCACGCCAGGGCGGACGGCATGGCCGCTTGCGGGACAGTGCGCCGTTGTCGGCTCAGGTGGTGCGGGCGATGATGTCGGGGACGATGCCCGATCGTGCGATGTAGCCGGCGACGTCGCGCCCCGCGAAGAGGCCGTGATCGGTGATCAGCACGGTCGCGAGCCCGGCCGCCCTGCCCCCCAGCACGTCGGTATGCAGCGTGTCGCCGACCATCGCCATGCGCGCGGGATCGACACCGGGACACCGGGCGCGCACGGCCTCGAAGGCGCTGGCGAAGGGCTTGCCGTGAAAGGCCGGCACCACGCCCGTCCGGTCGGCGATGTCGTGCGCCCACCAGCCGGGTTCCAGCGACAGCCCCGTCTCGCGCGGCGCCACCAGGTCGGGATTGCCGACGATCAGCGGGCGCGGCCGGTCGGCCAGCGCCTCGACCATCCGCGCATGCCGCGCCGCGGTCCAGCCGGCCGAGCTGAGCAGCAGGAACCCGTCCGCGCGGTCGTAGAGCGAAGGGTCCGCCTCGAGATCCTCGACCGGGGTCGCGATGTCCGAGAAGTCGGGCGAAGGCCCGCTCGCCGTCGCCCAGAGCCCGCGGGGCGGCAGCGCGGCGACGGCAACGTCGCGGCTGGAGACAACCTCCTCGGCGGTGAAGTCGAAGCCGAGGGCGCGGTACTTGGCCAGGTTCGCGGCCCGGCTGTAGGTCGCGCTGTTGGTCAGGACAAAGAGCCGCTTGCCCGCCGCCCGCAGCGCCGCGATCCGTTCGACCGCCCCCGGGATCGGCCGTTCGCCGACGTTCAGCACGCCGAAGGCATCCAGCACGAAGACGTCGAACCGGTCGGCGATGTCCGAGAGATCCCCCACCGCCGCGCTCACCGCCGGGAAGTCCGCCCGCGGCAGCCGGCCGCGCACCGCCTCGTAGCGCTCGAACGCCTCGTCGACGGTCGCGGTCGCCATCGCCGTCACAGGCGCCGCCCGCTCTCGGGGTCGAAGAGGTGCAGCTTCTCCGGCGCGATGCCGAGGCGCACGGCCTCGCCCGGCGTGACCGGCGCGGCGCGGGGGGCGGTGGCGACGAAATCGGCGCCGGCGATCGAGAGGTGGAGCTGCAGGTCCGCCCCCGTCTTCTCGGCCCGGATCAGCCGGCCGTCGATGCTGCCGCCCGGGTCCAGCACCAGGTCCGAGGGCCGCACACCGCAGGTCACCGCGGCACCCGGCGCGACCGCGACATCGCCCGGCAGGGCCAGCCGCATCCCCTCGGCCACGAAGACCGGCCCGCCGTCCGCCTCGACCCGGCCATCGACGAAGTTCATCGAGGGCGAGCCGATGAAATCGGCGGCGAAGCGGCTGACGGGGCGGTCGTAGAGCGCGTCCGGCGTGCCGACCTGCTCGATCCGCCCGCCCTGCATCAGCACGATCTTGTCGGCCATGGTCATCGCCTCGATCTGGTCATGCGTGACGTAGATCGTCGTGGTGCCGAGGCGGTCGTGCAGCTGGCGGATCTCGAAGCGCATCTGGGTGCGAAGCTTGGCGTCGAGGTTCGAGAGCGGCTCGTCGAACAGGAACACCTTGGCGTCGCGCACCATCGCACGGCCCATCGCGACCCGCTGGCGCTGCCCGCCCGACAGCTCGCGCGGAAAACGGCCGAGGTAGTCGGTCAGGCCCAGCAGTGCCGCCGCCTCCTCGACGCGGCGGCGCCGGTCCTCGGCCGGGACCTTCTTGATCTCCAGGCTGAAGCCGATGTTCTCGGCCACCGACATCGTCGGGTAGAGCGCGTAGTTCTGGAACACCATCGCGATGTCGCGGTCGCGCGGATGCACCTCGTTCACCCGCGCGCCGTCGATCAACAGATCGCCCGAGGTCACCGTCTCGAGCCCCGCGGTCATGCGCAGCAGCGTGGTCTTGCCGCAGCCGGACGCGCCGAGCAGCACCGCGAACTCGCCATCCGCGATCGACAGCGACAGCTCGCGCATCACCTCGACCGAGCCGAAGCGCTTGGTGATGTTGCGGTAATCGACGGTGGCCATCAGAAGGTCTGGCGCGTGGGCGTCATGCAGATCTCCTGGACCAGCGCCTTCTGGGGCAGGCGGTAGGCGTCGAGGATCAGGTCCGCGACGATGTCCGCCCCGATGCCGCCGCCCATCCTGACCTTGTTGGCCTTGTACTCGGCCAGCGTCTGCTCATCGAGCACGCCCGACAGCACCTCGGTCTCGATCACGCCGGGCGAGACGACCAGCACGCGCACGTCGTGGGGCGCAAGATAGCCGCGCAGGCTCTCGGACACCGCGTGCACGAAGAACTTGGTGCCGCAGTAGACGGTGTGGTCGGGATAGACCTTGCGGCCCGCGATCGAGCTCATCATCACCAGCGTGCCGCGCTTGCGCGCGACCATGCCCGCCATCACCGCGTGGACGGTGTTCATCACGCCCTTGGTGTTGATGTCGATCATCTCGTCCCATTCCTCGGGCGGCTGGCGGCCGATATCGGCCAGCCGCGCGATGCCGGCATTGGCGAACATCATGTCACAGGGCCCGTACTCGGCCTCGGCGTCGCGGACGGCGGCGGCGATGGCGGCACGGTCGCGGACGTCGACCTGGCGGCACATCGCGTTCGGCAGGCCCAGCGCCTCCATGCGGTCGAGCCGGCGGGCCATCAGCAGCACCGGATGGCCATCGGCCGAGAAGGCGCGGGCGGTGGCCTCGCCGATGCCGGAGGAGGCGCCCGTGATGGCGACGAGAGGCTTGGCGGTCATGGGATCGGTCTCCGGGGATGGTGGGGCCGCGGGCGCAGGACCCGCGGCCGGGTCGGGGAGCGGGCGGGCCGCTCCCGGGGCGTCAGCCGCCGACGATGGCGTCGGCCGCCTGGGCGATGTCGTCCATCGCCTCCTTGGCCGAGGCGTATTCGCCGGCGAAGTAGCGGCCGAGGCGCACCGGAATGGTGTCGTTGGCCAGCTCCGCCCATTCCGGCAGATCGGGCTCGGACCCCATGTCGTTGGCGATGGTCTCGCGCACGACGCCAAGGTGGCGGGTGGTGCCGGGGCCCACGCGGTTGTTCGCGATGATCCGCGGGTCGTCGTAGACCGCCGTGCGCGTCGGACCCGTGCCGCCGCCGAGCGCCGTGATCAGCACCTGGGTGTCGTAGCTGGTCGCCCACTGCATGAAGATCCAGGCCGGATCCGGGTTCTTCGAGTTGCGGCTGACCGCCAGCGACGAGCCGCCCTGGTGGCCGACGCCCGGGATCTCGCCAAAGCCGGTCTCGTCGACCGTGCGCAGCGCATGCTTGGGCGCGGGGCAGCGCACCGCCTCCATCAGGCCCGAGACCTTGGTGGCCGAGGGGTCGTCGAAATAGGGGAAGAACTCGCCCCAGCTCATCATCGAGGCGGCGACGCCCTGGGCGATCGACTGGCCCTGCCCGTCCCAGGTCCAGCTGGTCGCACCCGGCGGCATCGTCTTGTGCAGCCGCGTCCAGTACTCCATCGCCTCCTTGGCCGAGGCGTATTCGCCGGCGAAGTAGCGGCCGAGGCGCACCGGGATGGTGTCGTTGGCCAGCTCCGCCCATTCCGGCAGATCAGGCTCGGAGCCCATGTCGTTGGCGATGGTCTCGCGCACGACGCCAAGGTGGCTGGTGGTGCCGGGGCCGACGCGGTACTTCGCGATGATCCGCGGGTCGTCGTAGACAGCCGTGCGCGTCGGACCCG
>JBCBPG010000123.1:0-8590 GCA_039820865.1 Pseudomonadota bacterium | reverse complement strand
TGATCGTGTCGGTCGCGTCCGGATCGTCGCCGCTGGCGTCGCCGCCGCGCAGATCGGGCGAAGCGAACAGCGTTTGCAGTTGGACCTCGACGACGTCGTCGACACGGGGTCCACCAGCAGCAGCAGGCCGGGCGTCGAGATACGCCCCGACCCCGGCAACGGCGCCTCGGCGCTCACCTATCGCGAGATCGGCAGCGGCTTCCAGGAGGGGCGTCTACAGGGCTTCGAGCGCATCGTGGGCTCGAGCAACCCGAACGCCAGCGACAACATCCAGACGCGGGCGCTGGACGAGGAGCTGTTCGGCCAGGCCGGCAACGACTTCCTGTTCGCCGCCGGTGGCAACGACGTCATCTATGGCGGTCTCGGCATCGACACGATGCGCGGCGGCCAGGGCGACGACCTGCTGCACAGCGACGACGTCGACGACATCCTCGACGGCGGCGAAGGGATCGACACCGCCTCCTTCGCGTCGTCCTTCCCCGACTATCCCGGCGAACCGTTCTTCAGTGCCGTCGAGGACGCGCTGCAGAGCCAGATCGTGACGGCCGCCAGCCTGACGGGCAAGTGGATCGACCTCCGCGACGGGCTGGTCGAGTTCGTGGGCGGACAGAACCCGGCGGTTCTGCTGGGCGCGCCGGCGCGCACCGCCCCGCGCGAGCTGATCGGGATCGACAACGTCTACGGCACCGAGGCCGACGACGTGATCCGCGGCAACAACGTCGACAACGTGCTCTCGGGCGCCGGCGGCGACGACTACATCGTGGGCGGTTTCGGCGACGACACGATCATTCCGGGCGCCGGTGACGACACCGTCGAGGGGGGCGCGGGCGTCGACACCATCGTCGTCTCCGAGGGCCGGCTCACGATCATCGGCGACGGGACCGACATCCTCGACTTCGGTGCGCTGGAGGGCGAGGTCACCTACGACTACGCCAACCTCAACTACGTCGCCGCCCTGCCCGTCTCGGAGGCGGTCTGGCGCGACACCGGAACGACCGAGACGCGCCAGTTCGACGCCGGCAGCGGCATGTCGAACTTCACGCCGCGCTCGATCCTCGAGGCCGATGCCAGCTTCTCCGACAGCCCGGACGACCTGTCCCGCGCCCTGCCCGAACGACCGGCGAACGAGGACGAGGCGGCGCTCGACACCTGGCGGCGTTCGCAGATCGCGACGACGGTGATGACGCCCAGCTTCGAGGGCACGGCCTCGGGCATCGCCAGCGTGATCGGCGGCGCCGGCATCACGCGGCTCATCCCCTCGCTCGGCATCGACCTCTTCGACGGCACCGCCACGCCCCTCGACACGCTCGTGCTCTCGGGCCTCGCGTCGGCGGTGAACTTCGAGCTGGGCACGGGTGTCACGACCAATGCCGAGCTGGCCGGCGACGGCTGGCGCGGCATCGACGTGATCGAGGCCTCGTTCCGCGCCGACAGGGTCGTCGGCGATGCCGGCGACCAGACGATCCACGGCTTCGCCGGCGCCGACACGCTGGGCGGCAATGCCGGCGACGACTGGCTGGAGGGCGGCGGCGCGGCCGACCAGCTCTTCGGCGGCAATGGCGCGGACACGGCCGGCTACACCGGCTCGAACGCCCCGGTCGTCGTCTCGCTCCTCGCCGGAACCGCCGCCGGCGGCCACGCGACCGGCGACCGGCTGTTCGCCATCGAGAACCTGTCGGGCAGCCGCTTCGGCGACTTCCTGACCGGCGACATGGGCGACAACACGCTCTCGGGCGCCGATGGCGACGACACGCTGGTCGGCCTCGAGGGTGCCGACATGCTGGACGGTGGCGAGGGCATCGACACGGCCGACTACACGGCCGCGGCCATCGGCGTGTCGATCGAGCTGTTCAGCGGCGTGACGGCGGGCGGTGCCAGCGGCGACGAGCTGGCCGACATCGAGAACATCGAGGGCTCGCGCGAGCGCGACATGCTGGCCGGCGACAAGAACGCCAATACGCTGCGCGGCGGGAACAAGAACGACACGCTCAAGGGCGGCGGCGATGACGACGCGCTGGGCGGCGGCGCGGGCAACGACTGGCTGCAGGGCGGCGCCGGCGGCGACGGCCTGTTCGGCGGCGACGGCTTCGACACCGCCGACTACGCCTCGTCGAAGGCCGGCGTGACCATCGCGCTGTTCAACGGGACCGCGTCCCGCGGCGATGCGGCCGGCGACACCTTCGTCTCGATCGAAAGCCTCTCCGGCTCGAACCTCGCCGACGTGCTCCAGGGCGACGGCGGGCGCAACACCCTGAACGGCAGGGACGGCAGGGACTTCCTGAACGGCGGGCGCGAGATCGACCGCCTCTTCGGCGGGATCGGCAACGACACCCTGGAGGGCGGCGACGGGGGCGACACGATCGACGGCGAGGGCGGCAACGACACCGCGCAGTACCTCAGCTCGAATGCGGGCGTGCATGTCGCGCTGTTCAGCGGCACCGCCACCGGCGGCCACGCCGCCGGCGACATCATCAGCGACATCGAGAACATCATCGGCTCCCAGCTGGACGACACGATCGAGGGCGACAGCAAGGGCAACGTTCTGCAGGGCCGCAGCGGCAGCGACGTCATCAACGGCGGGCGCGGCAACGATGCGCTCGGCGGCGAGAACGACGACGACATCCTGGAGGGCGGCGCCGGTGCCGACCGGCTGTTCGGCGGCAACGGCAGCGACACCGCGCAGTACCTCTCGTCGACCGCCGGGGTCACGGTCGCGCTGTTCGACGGCACGGCATCCGGCGGCCACGCCAACGGCGACCAGTTCTTCTCGATCGAGAACGTCACCGGCTCGAACCTCGGCGACGACCTGAGCGGCGATACCGAGGCCAACACGATCCGGGGCGCGGGCGGCAACGACACGATCAAGGGCGGTCGCGGCGACGATGCCCTGGGCGGCGAGGGCGGCGCCGACGTGATCGTCGCGGGCCCCGGGGACGACCGCGTGTTCGGCGGCGGCGGACCGGACCGGTTCCACTTCCTCGAGGGCAGCGATCGGGACCGGGTGTTCGACTTCGTCGACGACGTCGACACGCTGGGCATCGATCGCGCGCTGGTCGGCAACCGGAACGAGCAGCGGACGGTCGACGACTTCGCCAGCGTGGTGAACGGCCACACGGTGTTCGACTTCGGCGGCGGCGACATCCTGGAGGTGTGCGGCATCGCCAACCCCGACGCCCTGGTCAACGACATCGACTTCCTCTGAGACCGGCACGCGCCGGCCGTCGCACCGCCGGCCGGCACGTCAGGGGCTGCAGCGGCGCTGGCCCGGTGCCGGCGGCGCGCCGGCCGGGCGCGTCGATCGCGGCGCGAAGGACTGGCGCTGCAGGACGAGCGCGGCGGCGCCATGCGCCCACAACGCCTCGGAGTTCGGCGCGACCAGCACCGGCGTCTGCGCAACCGAGACGCTGAGCGTGTTGGCCGCCAGAGCCTCGCGCATCGGCCCCTCGAACAGGTCGATCGCCTCGACGCCCATGCCGGTGAGGATGATGCGATCGGGGCCGAGGACGTTGATCAGGTTCGAGAGCCCGATGCCCAGCATCTCGCCCGCACGGGCATAGACCGCGCGGATGCGGTCGTCGCCGGCGCGGGCCTCGGCGATCAGGGCGCTCAGCGTCTCGTTGGCCCGCACCGGGTCGGCGATCCCCGTGACGGGGTAGAAGGTGCTGGCCTCGCGCAGGATGGCATAGTCGGCCAGATAGGCCTCGATGCAGCCGCGCTGGCCGCAGCGGCAGAGGGCCCCGCTGCGCTGCATCTTCATGTGCCCGAACTCGGCCCCGATGCCCCTCGCCCCGCGGTAGAGCCGGCCGTCGATCACCACGCCCATGCCGACGCCGTGCTCGATGGTCACGGTGATGAAGTTGGCCAGGCCCTTGCCGTGGCCGAACCACTGCTGCGCCAGCGTCGCCAGGTTGGCGTCGTTGTCGACGAAGACGGGGCGGCCGAGACGCCGGCGCATCAGCGCGCCGAAGTCGATGCGCTGGTGACCGAAGATCGGGCTCCATTCGCTGATGCCGGTGGCACTGTCGACAAAGCCTGGCAGGGCGACGCCCACGCCGTCGATCTCGGCAAGGTCGAGGCCGAGACCGGCCACCGCCTGGCGCAGCGCATCGTCGATCATCGCGGCGATCTCGTCCGGGGTCCTGCGGCTGGCGACGACCGAGACGGTCCTTGCGCCCAGCAGGTCGCCGACGAAATTGCTGATCGAGACCGAGATCTGGTGCATCGAGATCTTGACGCCCGCAACATGCGCCGCACCGGGGCGGAGCATGAGCTGCACGCGCGGCCGGCCGCGGCGCGCGGCACCGATGACGGGGGGCGCGCTCGCCTCCTCGAGAAAGCCCTCGGCGATCAGTTCGGCGGTGAGCGCCGTGACGGTGGCGGGGCTGAGCGCGGTCGCCTCGGCCAGCTCGATGCGGGCCATGCGTCCGGCGATGCGCACCGCCTCGATCACGCGGCGGCGGTTGATCTCGAGCTGGCCCGGCGCATCGCTCATGCCGTCATCCCTCGGTCATCCCGGCATCGACGGTCAGCGACTGCGAAGTGATGGCGTTGGAGGCGTCCGAGCCGAGGAACAGCGCCGTCGGCGCGATATCGTCACCAACCAGACGGCGGTCGAGATGCTGCTGGCCCCTGATCCGCGCCTCGTCCGCGGGCGAGATCCAGTGGTCGCGCTGGCGCGGCGTCAGGATTGCACCGGGCACGATGGCGTTCACGCGCACGCCATGGGTGCCGAAGGCGCGCGCGAGGGTGCGGGTCATGCCCGTCACAGCGGTCTTCATCGCGCCGTAGACCGAAAGCTCGGCCTGGCCGAGGCGCGGCGCGACCGAGCCGAAGTTGATGATCGAGCCCTGCCCCTGCGCCTTCATCCAGTGATAGCCGCGCTGGGCGGCGAAGTACTGGTGGCGCAGGTTGACGTTCGCGCACCAATCCCAGAACGCGGTCCCCACCGTCTCGGGGTCGTGGCGCTGATCGTTGGCGGCGTTGTTGACGACGACGTCGAGCCGGCCGTCCAGTGCCTGCGCCTCGTCGATCACCGCCTGCAGCGCCTCGGTGTCTGTGACGTCGCAGAGGCGGAAGACCGGGCGATGCGCGCCCGTGCCGGCGAGGCGTTCGACCAGCGCGGTGCCGGCCGCCTCGTTCAGGTCGCAGAACAGCACCCGGGAACCCTGCCCGGCGAAGGCCGCCACGATCGAGGCGCCGATGCCCGTGGCACCGCCCGAGACGAAGACGGTCTTGGCGTTGAGATCGGCATAGCGGGCGATCCAGGCGGCCTCGGAGGCCGGCGAAGGGTCGATCATCCCTGGGCCCCCACGCATCCGGTCTGGCGCGAGACGGGGTCCGTGACGTCCACGTTAATTTCAGCCCCGAATAAAACCAGGCCGAACATGGAGGGATTCACCCCGCATGGTTGAGACTCAAGCATATTTTCATCGTTCCGGCTGCGCTTCAGGCCCAAACGCTAGGGCGCGCCTCGTCATTTTGTCAAATTTAATTTGACATATAAAAAAACTATGCGAAGCCTCCCGGCATGCGGAAACGCAAGTCCGCAGCCAAGAACGGACGACCAGGGAGGTAGCGATGAAGGGTCTCATGGGTGCGGCGATTGCAGCCGCGATCGGCATGGGCGTCGCCGGCACGGCCGGCGCGGCGGACGTGATCGTGGGCGTGAGCTGGTCCAACTTCCAGGAGGAGCGCTGGAAGACCGACGAGGCGGCGATCAAGGCCGCGCTCGAGGCCGCGGGCGCCGAGTACATCAGCGCCGATGCGCAGAGCTCGTCCGCCAAGCAGCTCTCGGACATCGAGAGCCTGATCGCCCGCGGGGCCAATGCGCTGATCATCCTGGCGCAGGACGCCGCCGGCATCGGCCCCGCGGTCGATGCCGCGACCGACGAGGGCCTGCCGGTGGTCGCCTATGACCGCCTGATCGAGGACGACCGCGCCTTCTACCTGACCTTCGACAACATCGAGGTCGGCCGGATGCAGGCGCGCGCGGTCTTCGCGGCCCAGCCCACCGGCAACTACGTGATGATCAAGGGCTCGCCGACGGACCCGAACGCCGACTTCCTGCGCGCCGGCCAGCAGGAGATCATCGAGGCCGCGATCGGGGCCGGCGACATCACCATCGTGGGCGAGGCCTATACCGACGGCTGGCTGCCCGCCAACGCCCAGCGCAACATGGAGCAGATCCTCACCGCGCAGGACAACGCGGTCGACGCCGTGGTCGCCTCGAACGACGGCACCGCGGGCGGCGTGGTCGCGGCGCTGACGGCGCAGGGCATGCAGGGCATCCCCGTCTCGGGCCAGGACGGCGACCACGCGGCGCTCAACCGCGTCGCCCTCGGCACCCAGACGGTCTCGGTCTGGAAGGACGCGCGCGAACTGGGCAAGGCGGCCGCGGAGATTGCCGTGGCGATGGTGAACGGCGCGGCGATGGACGATGTCGAGGGCTCGGAGAGCTGGACCTCGCCCAGCGGCACCAAGCTGACGGCCAGGTTCCTCGCCCCGGTGCCGGTGACGCGCGACAACCTCGCCACCGTCGTCGATGCGGGCTGGATCACCAGGGACGCGCTCTGCCGCGGCGTGCCCGCCGGCAGCGTCGCCGTCTGCGACTGAACCAGCGCCCGGGCGCGCCGGACTGGCGCGCCCCCCGCTTCCTCCCCAGTTTTCCGACCGGGCGGGCGCCTGCCGGCGCGACCGCCGTGGCGAGGTGACCCATGTCCTCCATGAAGAAGGCGCTCGGCGATCTCGAGATCGACACCCGCCTCCTCGGCATGATCGGTGCGCTGCTGCTCATCTGGATCCTGTTCGACCTGGTGACGGGCGGGCGGTTCCTGACACCGCGCAACCTGTTCAACCTCTCGGTCCAGACGGCCTCGGTCGCGGTGATGGCGACGGGCATGGTCTTCGTGATCGTCACCCGCCACATCGACCTGTCGGTCGGCTCGCTCCTTGGCGTGCTCGGCATGATGATGGGGGCGGCGCAGGTGCATCTCTTGCCCCAGATCGTCGGCGACGGGCACTGGTCGATCTGGATCGTCGCGACCGTGATCGGCATAGGCCTCGGCGCGGCGATCGGGGCCTTCCAGGGCTGGCTGATCGGCTACTACGCCGTGCCCGCCTTCATCGTGACGCTGGGGGGCCTGCTGATCTGGCGCGGCGCCGCATGGTGGGTGACCTCGGGCCAGACGGTCGCGCCGCTCGACCCCACCTTCCGGCTGCTCGGCGGCGGCGCCGAGGGCACGCTCGGCGCGACGGGGAGCTGGGTGCTGGGCTTGCTCGGCGCGGCCGCCGCGGTCGCCGTGCTGATCGGCGCGCGCCGGCGCAAGATCGCCCACGGCTTCAGGGTCAAGCCGCTCTGGGCCGAGGTCGCGCTCGGCGGCATCCTCTGCTCGGTGATCCTGGGCTTCGTCGCGGTGATGAACGCCTATCCCGTGCCGAAGCGGGCCGCCGAGCGGATCTACCAGGCCCGCGGGCTGGAGATCCCCGAGGGCGGCATCGAGATGGCGCATGGCATCGCGATCCCGGTGGTGATCCTGCTGACCGTCGCGCTGGTGATGACCGTGATCGCCACGCGCACCCGGTTCGGGCGGTATGTGTTCGCCACCGGGGGCAACCCGGACGCGGCCGAGCTCTCGGGCGTCAACACGCGGCTGCTGACGGTCAAGATCTTCGCGCTGATGGGCGCACTGACCGCGATTGCCAGCGTCATCGCCTCGGCCCGCCTGGGCTCGGCCGGCAACGACCTCGGCACGCTGGACGAGCTGCGCGTGATCGCCGCGGCCGTGATCGGGGGCACCGCGCTCTCGGGCGGGATCGGCACGATCTACGGCGCCATCCTGGGCGCGCTGGTCATGCAGAGCCTGCAGTCGGGCATGGCCATGGTCGGTGTCGACGCGCCGCTGCAGTCGATCGTGGTCGGCGTGGTGCTGGTCGTGGCCGTGCTGATCGACATCCTCTATCGCCGCCGGACGGGAGCGTGACCATGGCCGAGACCCCTCTCGTCGAGATGCGCGACATCCAGCTCAGCTTCGGGGGCGTGCGCGCCGTCGACGGCGTGTCGATCGACCTCTACCCGGGCGAGGTCGTGGGCCTTCTGGGCCATAACGGCGCCGGCAAGTCGACGCTGATCAAGATCCTCTCGGGCGCCTATCCGAAGGACTCGGGCGAGATCCTGATCAACGGCCAGCCCGTCGAGATCGGGAACCCGCGCGATGCCCGGCGCCACAACATCGAGACGATCTACCAGACGCTGGCGCTGGCCGATAACCTCGACGCCGCCTCGAACCTGTTCCTGGGCCGCGAGCTGGTGACGCCGCTGGGCTTGGTCGACGACGACCGGATGGAGGCCGAGACGCGCAGGATCATGGCGCGGCTGAACCCCAACTTCGAGAAGTTCTCGGCCCCGGTGAAGGCGCTCTCGGGCGGGCAGCGCCAGTCGGTCGCCATCGCGCGCGCCATCCACTTCGACGCGCGCGTGCTGATCATGGATGAGCCGACGGCCGCGCTGGGGCCCCAGGAGACGGCGCAGGTCGCGGACCTGATCAAGCAGCTCAAGGCCCAGGGGATCGGCATCTTCCTGATCAGCCACGAC
>JBCBPG010000122.1:0-8592 GCA_039820865.1 Pseudomonadota bacterium | reverse complement strand
GCTCGACGGGTTCGAGGCCTGGCTCGCCATGCGGGACCCGGCCGGGCGCCTGCCCCCGCCGGGTCCGCCCGCGCTGGCGGCCGTTCTCCTCGACAGTCCTGGCTTCCGCCCGCTCGCCGCGGCGCTTGGGCGCAATCCGCCGCCGGTGCCCCTGCTGCCGCCCAGGCAGGGGCCCGCGCCCGCCTTCGCACCGGATGTGCCGGCGCTGCCAACCGAGAGCGACCTGGCCGAGTGGCTGGGCATCGCCGTCGCCGATCTCGCCTGGTTCGCGGATGCCGGCGACCGGCTGGCCCGTCCGGGGGCCGAGGGGCGGCGCCACTACGACTGGCACTGGGTGGCAAAGCGTTCGGGCGGCGCGCGGCTGATCGAGGCGCCGCGCCCGCGGCTGAAGGCGCTGCAGCGGCGCGTCCTGCACGGCATCCTCGACGCCGTCGCGCCCCACCCGGCGGCGCATGGCTTCGTGCCCGGCCGCTCGGCCGTCGCGGCGGCGGCGCGCCATGCGGGCGAGGAGGTGGTGGTCACCGCCGATCTCGAGGACTTCTTCGCCGCCGTGCCCGCGCGCCGGGTCCATGCGCTCTTTCGCACGCTCGGCTATCCGCATGGCGTCGCGCGGGCGCTGACGGGACTGACGACGGTCACGACGCCGTCCACCGTGCTGGCAGGCGCGCCGGAGATCGGCGAGGCGCGGCGCCGGCGGCGCGACACGCGCCTGACCGCGGCCCACCTGCCCCAGGGCGCGCCGACCTCGCCCGCGCTCGCCAACCTCGCGGCCTGGCGGCTCGACCGCCGGCTCGACGGGCTGATGCGCCGGGCCGGCGGGCGCTATACCCGCTATGCCGACGACCTCGCCTTCTCCGGCCCGCGCGCGGCGTTCGTCGACGGTGCCCAGCCCTTCCGCGAGATCCTGGCCGAGATCGTCCGCGACGAGGGCTTTCACCTCAACGCCGCCAAGACGCGGGTGATGCGGGCGGGCACGCGCCAGCGGGTCACGGGGCTGACGGTCAATGCCCACGTCAATCCCGACCGGCGCGCGGTCGACCGGCTGAAGGCGATCCTGACCAACTGCCGCCACCACGGCCCCGCCAGCCAGAACCGCGAGGGCCACCCCGCCTTCCGCGCCCATCTCGAGGGCCGCGTGGCCTGGGTCGCCCAGGTCAACCCGGCACGCGGGCGCAGGCTGGCGGCCATGCTCGACGCCATCGACTGGTCGCGCTGACGCCGGACGCCGCCAAAACCCGAGGCGCCGATTGGCCTCGCCCGCTTGGCCGGCTATGAGGGCGCGAACCACGTGGACGGAGGCCCCCATGACCGCGACACGCACCGAGACCGACAGCTTCGGCCCGATCGAGGTACCGGCAGACCGCTACTGGGGCGCGCAGACCCAGCGGTCGATCGGCAACTTCCCCATCGGCTGGGAGCGCCAGCCCATCGCGCTGGTCCGCGCGCTGGGCGTGGTCAAGCAGGCAGCGGCCGAGGCGAACGTGAGCCAGCGCAACCTCGACCCCAGGATCGGCAAGGCGATCGCGGCGGCGGCGGGCGAGGTCGTGGCCGGCAAGCTCGACGACCACTTCCCGCTGGTGGTCTGGCAGACGGGCTCGGGCACGCAGTCGAACATGAACGCCAACGAGGTGATCTCGAACCGCGCGATCGAGATGCTGGGCGGCACGATGGGCACCAAGGACCCGGTGCACCCCAACGACCACGTCAACCGTGGCCAGTCCTCGAACGACACCTTCCCCACGGCCATGCACATCGCCGCCGCAATGACCGCCACGGCGCATCTGCTGCCCGCCCTCGGCAAGCTGGCCGATGCGCTCGAGGTCAAGGCCAAGGCCTTCAAGGGCATCGTCAAGATCGGGCGCACGCATACCCAGGACGCCACACCGCTGACGCTCGGCCAGGAGTTCGGCGGCTACGAGCACCAGGTGCGCCAGGGCATCGTCCGCGTCGACCAGGCGCTCGACAACATCTACCCGCTCGCCCAGGGCGGCACGGCCGTCGGCACCGGGCTGAACGCCAAGCCGGGCTTCGACGAGAAGGTGGCCGAGGCGATCTCGGAGATCACCGGCCTGCCCTTCGAGACCGCGCCCAACAAGTTCGAGGCGCTGGCCGCCCATGACGCGGTGGTCGAGATGTCGGGCGCGCTCAAGACCGTGGCCGCCAGTCTCTTCAAGATCGCCAACGACATCCGGTTCCTGGGCAGCGGCCCGCGCTGCGGCCTCGGCGAGCTCTCGCTGCCCGAGAACGAGCCCGGCTCCTCGATCATGCCGGGCAAGGTCAACCCGACCCAGTGCGAGGCGCTGACCCAGGTCTGCGTGCATGTGATGGGCAACGACGCGGCCATCGGCTTCGCCGGCAGCCAGGGCCATTTCGAGCTCAACGTCTTCAAGCCGATGATGATCTACAACCTGCTGCAGTCGATGCAGCTGCTCGGCGACGCGGCCGCCACCTTCACCGACAACTGCGTGAGCGGCATCACCGCCAACGAGGACCGGATCGCGCGGCTCCTGAACGAGAGCCTGATGCTGGTGACCGCGCTCGCGCCCGAGATCGGCTATGACAACGCCGCGACCGTCGCCAAGACCGCGCACAAGAACGGCACGACGCTGCGCGAGGAGGCGGTGAAGCTCGGCTACTGCGACGCGGCCACCTTCGACCGCGTCGTCCGCCCCGAGCGGATGATCGCCCCCCGCTGAGGGACCCCGCCAGAGGGCTCCGTGGCGCCGCGCCGACCAAGCGCGTCGGCGGGCCGGCGCGGGTGGGCGGGCGGGGCGCCGGCCCGCCGACGCGCGACCCTGCCGATCGCCCGGCACGGGCGGCTGCGGCAAAATGGGGGCCCTGCGACGTATCGTCAGGCATCAACAAACGCTTTGCGTCTGCCGCATCTTGGAACATGCTTCCACTGGAGAAGAGTGGAGGCGCGTGTATGCCCGGTGACGTCATCAACCTGCGACAGCGGCGCAAGGCCATGAAGCGAGCGGCCGAGCGGGCCGAGGCGGATCGACGCTCGATCCTGCACGGCCTGCCCAAGACGGTCACGGACCTGGCCGAGGCGAGACGCGCCAAGGACGACAGCGCGCTCGAGGCGCATCGTCTCGAGGAGACGAGCGGGCGCGAGCGGGAATGACCGCGCCGCCCGGAGCCGGCGGCGACGCCGGGCCGGGCACCCCGACGACGGTCGCGCCGGTGTCCGGCGATCCGGGCACGGCGCAGCACGCCGCCCACCGCGCGGCGCTGCAGGCCGCGATCGACGCC
The DNA here is from genome assembly GCA_039820865.1 of Pseudomonadota bacterium. GTDB lineage: Bacteria > Pseudomonadota > Alphaproteobacteria > Rhodobacterales > Rhodobacteraceae > Thermohalobaculum. The sequence continues at coordinate 5,337 of JBCBPG010000122.1, read as the reverse complement.
CGGCCGCTCAAGCGCTCGGTCACGCTGCTCGGACACCGCACCTCGGTCAGCCTGGAGGAGGCGTTCTGGTCGCGCTTCGTGGCGCTCGCCCGGGCGCGCGGCGTCTCGGTCAACGCGCTGGCGGCCGAGATCGACGCACAGCGCGATCCGGCAGTGACGCTGGCAGGCTCGATCCGCGTCTACGTGCTGGCCCGGTCTGCCGGCTGAGCGCTCACCCCAGCGTCGCCAGCACCGGGAAGGTGTCGAGCAGCCAGAAGGCCATGCGCTCGAACTCGCCCGTCGCGATCATCGCGCCGACGCAGACCAGCATGACACCCATGCCCTTTTCGACCTTGCCCATGTGGCGCCGGAAGCTCTTGGCCCAGCGCAGGAACGGCCCGATGAAGAGCGCGGCGACGAGGAACGGCATGCCGAGCCCGGCGGCATAGACTGCCAGCAGCGCCGTGCCCGCCATCAGCGTGTCCTGCTGCGCCGCCAGCGTCAGGATCGAGGCCAGAACCGGCCCGATGCAGGGCGTCCAGCCAAAGGCGAAGGCCATGCCGATGAGGTACGAGGTGCCCCAGCCCCCGGCCTCGGCCGGGCCCTGGAAGCGCGCCTCGCGCGCCAGGAAGGGGATACGGATGAGGCCGAGAAAGTGCAGGCCCAGGACCGCGATCACCACGCCCGAGCCGATCGCCAGCCAGTCCTTGTGGCGCAGCATCGTCTGGCCGAGCACCGAGGCCCCCATGCCCAGCATGACGAAGACCGTGCCGAGGCCCAGCACGAAGAAGCAGGCCGAGACGAAGACGCGGTTGCGCAGCGCCCGCTCGGCCGCCGCATCGCGGTCGTCCTCGCGCCCCTGCGGCGCGATCTGGTCAAGCGTCGTCCCGCCGAGATAGGCGAGATAGGGCGGCGCCAGCGGCAGCACGCAGGGGCTGAGGAAGCTGATGACGCCCCCCAGGAAGGCCGCGACGATGCCGATTTCCATGCCGTCCTCCGTATCGTCGCCGCCCGAACGCCCGAACGCCCGCCGCCCGCGACCCCGCGGGCCGCCGCGACCCCTGTCCGACCAGCCTTGTAACGCAGTTACGTCACCGCGGGTGGGCGGAGAAGGGGGCAGCCCTAGGGCCGCTGGTCGCGCCCGGCGCACGTTCGCGTCAGAAGCCGTAACATCGCCGTCTCCTGGCGCGATCCCGCGCCGCCGGCAGGGGGCGGGCCGACCGGGCCGCCTCGATCCGCGCCGATCCGCGCCGATCTGCGTCAGTCGTTGCCCGTGAGACCCGCGAGCCAGGCGACCATGTCCTCGATCTCGGCCGCGGTGAGGCGGGGGCCGCCATAGAGCGGATCGGCGGGATCCTCGCGCTGGCCGACCATGTAGAGCGAGGTCTTGCCGGCGGCCATCGTCTCCGGGCGGGCCAGAAAGGCGGGCGCGACCAGCCAGAGGCGGAGCGTCTCCGGTGCGATCCGCGCCCCCACCCGGTCGAGCACCGGCACGCCGGGACGGGGTTCGTGGGCGACGTCGCTCGGCCCGCCGGCATGCTCCAGCCCGGGCGCACGCGGGATGGCGTGGCAGGCGATGCAGCCGGTGCGCGCCGCATCGGCGAAGAGCTTCAGCCCGTCCGCCGCATCGCCCGGCCGGCCGGTGAGGCTGGCCTCGATCCGCCGCCCGTCGGTGACGGTATAGGCGACGATGGCGGGCGTGAGCGGCGGCGGCGCCTGGTCGTCGCCGGCGGCGCGGGCATCCGCAGCCGGCCAGGTGGCCACGGCAACGACGCCGGCGGCGGCAACCACCAGCACGGCGGCGAGGGCGCGCTGGCGACGGATCGCGGGGCCGGGGGCTGGGCGGACGGTGACGGTCATGGCAGGGCGGATACGGTGCCGGCCCGGGCGGGGCAAGCGCGGCGGGCCAAGCGCGGCGGGCCAAGCGCGGCGGGGCAAGCGCGGCGGGGCAAGCGCGGCGGGGCAAGCGCGGCGGGGCAAGAGCGGCGGGGCGGCGGCGACACTGCGCCGGCCGCCTCCCATGCCCCTGCGCTCGCGGTCAGGCGGTGATGGCGTCGCGGAGGTCGCGCAGGCCCGAGACCGCGGCCGAGGGATTGCGCGCGGCGACGCCGGCACCCACCGCGAGGAGAGCCGTCGCGATGTCGGGTGCCCGGCGCACGTCGCCGATGCGGTCCAGCACGCGCTGCGCCTCGCCCGCGACCGCGACCAGATCGCGCGCATCGCCGCCCACCGCCTCCAGGCTGAGGCCGACTGCCCGGGTGTTGAGCCGCAGCGCCGTGGTCAGAAGCGCATGGCCCTTGAGCGTGAGCACATCGGCGCCCGCCTGGTCGCCTGCGTCGATCGCGGCCCTGGCGGTGGCAAAGACCTTGACGGCGGCACGGCGCATCGCCTCGGCCATCGCGCGCGCCGCGTCGGCGGTGAGCGCGTCGGCCGGCGCCACCGGGTCGGCGGGCGGCAGGGTGGGATCGTCGGTCATCAGGGCCTCCGCTCAGTTGCCGAACGCGTCGCGCACCTGGCCGAGCGCGCGGCCGATCTCGCCCGCCTCGTCCGAGAGCCGCCGCGCGAGCGCCACGGCATCGATGTCGTCGCGGCTGTCGAAGAGCGCCTGGTGCCCGGACGCCATGATGCGCAGCGCGGCGGTCAGGGCGTCGGCAGCCTCCTCCTCGCGCCGCAAGCGGGCTTCGAGGCCGGTGACCCAGTCCTGCCACAGGATGCGCTGGACCGGCGAGGAGGGGGTCTGAAGCGCCACGAAGCCGTCCAGCCACCGGGCGCGCTCGATCTCGAGGTCGAGGCGGAAGGCCTCGGCGATGTCGATCATGCCGCCGAGGACGCCATGCAGCGGGTCGTTGCCGTCCTCGATCATGCGCCGGAGCCTTGACGACTGCACGCCCGCGAGCGCGGCGTCCGAGACGACCGCCAGCACGCCGATCCCGGCCTCGGCCCGGTCCGCCGGCAGCCCGACGGCGCCAAGCCGGCCGCCAAGCACCTCGACCTCGCCGCCCATGCTCGGCACGCCATCGCCGGCGAGGCGGTTCATCGTCTCCATGTAGAGGCCCACCGTACCGGCCAGCGCCTTCAGCTGCCCGACCTGGCGCTGGCGCATCGCCGCGATGTCGCGAAGCGCCTGGTGCTGGGTCGGGGGCGTGACGCGGACCTGGCCGAGGGGGCGCCCGGCAAAGCGCTCGGCCCCGGCGCCGAACCCGTCGATCCCCGCCGAGGCCCCGGACCAGTCGCGCACGGCGCCGAGATCGGTGCAGGCGGCCGCGAGCAGCAGGAGCGAGAGGCCGGCGTGGCGGAGCAGGGCGCCGGGATGCTGGTTCGATCGCTGCATGGCTGGAACGGTCTCGCATCACGTGGTGGCTGACGTTGCGATACTGGACGAGCACCCCTGTCGTTGCGTCAGACCGCAGCGCCCGCGCGCGGCTTGCCAGTCACGCCGCGGGGCGGGTAGTCGGGGCGGCATGGAACAGTCCCCCGGCCCCGCCACCGACGGCACCGAGAGCCCCGCCCCGGCGCATGACGCCGAGCTGGACGCGACGGGTCTCCTCTGCCCGCTGCCGGTCCTGAAGCTCCGCAAGCGGTTGTCGGCGCTGGCGCCCGGCAGTGTTCTGCGGATGGTGGCAACCGACCCCGCCGCCCGCGTCGACGTCCCCCATTTCTGCGCCGAGCAGGGGCACGGGCTGGTCGCCAGCGCCGACGGGCCGGAGGGCACGCTCGTCTTCTGGGTCCGCCGCGACGGCTGATCCGCCCTCAGAGACGTCCCGCCCAAACCGCCACGTCTGCGACTTGCGGCGCGCGCCCCCTCCCGCGTCAGGATGCGGCCGGCTCGCTGAAGGTTCCGTCAACGGTGAGTGAGGCCGTTGCTACCCAACGCGAGCAGCGTTCGCCGAATCCTCACCTCTCCGCGCGAAAGCTGTCGTGGGAGGGCGCGGGCGCGGGCGCGGGGGCCCGCCCAGGCGCGCCGCCGCATGCCGGTCTAGCGGTTCCGGAACGCCTCGCACGGGTCGGGGCGGCCGATGACGGGTGACGAGAACCAGACATAGTCGTAGGGCGCACCGTACTCGGCCGGGGTGTCGCGGCCGGGAAGGACCTCGACCTGGCCGAGGCTGACGGTCTCGAGCCCCGGCGCGAGAGTGGCGAGATAGAGCGGCACGCCGCGATCGCGCCGGGCATGGCCGTTGCCGGTGACCAGCACGGCGCGCGGCGGCGCGGCGGCGCCTTCGAACGCTGCCACCTCCTCGGGGTTCAGCCCGTCGCCGGTCTCCCGCGCCGCGATGCCCAGGTCGCGGGCCCGCAGGGTCGCCGCAGCGAAACGCGCATCGCGCAGGCGCTGTGCCTCGACCATCGGCCCGGCCATCTCGGCGGGCAGCATGTCGCAATGCGAGGCCACCATCTCGGCCTCGACCTCGGCCTGGGCGGGGGGCGAGAGCGGCTGGTCGAGGCCGACCGCGGCAGCGCCCGCGCCATAGGCGGCGGCCGCGTCGCTGCTCATCGCCTCGGCCAGCTCGCGCCGCGCGACGCCGCCGCCGGTGATGACCGCGTTGGCCGAGGCCTCGAAGACCGGGCGGTAGAGCGCCCAGTCGGGCCAGCCGAGCCGGCTCCAGCCGATCGCGGGGCCGATGCCGCCGCTGGCGCCGCCCTGCTCGCGCCAGACGGCGATCCCGCGCTCCGACCCCTGGGGCACCTGCTCGAAGGCGACGCCGACGGGGTCGAGCGCCGCGATCAGCCAGGCCTGGCGCTCGTGGTGGAGCGCGTTGTCGTGGACCTCGCCCAGGATCGCGATATCGGCGGCCGAGAGCCGCTCGACCAGCATCGACGGGTCGATCGCGCGCCCCGCCTCGACATCCCAGACGATGCCGGAGGGCGGACGCGCGCCCGGCGCCTCGGCCGGCGCCTCGCCGACCAGCGAGACGGCGCGGAAGACGGCCTGCTCCTCCCCCGCCGGCGCGGCACAGGCGGCGAGGCCGGCCGTCGCCAGGACGGCAAGGCCGCGCGCGAGCGGACGCCCTGCCGCCGCACCGCCGCCGACGGGCCCCTTCATTCGGTATCGGCGCATCGCGTCCCCCGGACCACCTCTCGACGCCGCCGGCGCCCCTGTCCCCGATCAGCCTAGGCCCCTCGCGGCCGGAGACAAGTCGCGGCCCGCCCCGCACCGCGCCGCTGCGGCATCCGGCCCTGCCCGGCGCCCGGTGGCGGGCGTGAACGCCGCGGCGGGGCGGGTGCAGCGGGGAGGGCGCGGGGAGGACAAGGGGAGGGCGCGGGACGGGCGCGGGACGGGGATCCCGGCATGCCGGCATGCTGGCATCGGGGTTAACGAGGCGATAGGGTCCAGCCACGCCCGCGTTGTGCAGGAGGTCG